>DASWFH010000098.1:0-1759 GCA_036394355.1 Allostellaceae bacterium
ACGATGACCGCGCCCGACAGCGGCACCTGCTGCGCCATGGTGAGCTGCGCGTCGCCGGTGCCGGGCGGCATGTCCACCACCATGACGTCGAGCTCGCCCCACGCGACGTCGCGCAGCATCTGCTGCAGCGCGCTCATCACCATGGGCCCGCGCCAGATCATCGGCGTGTCTTCCGGCACGAGGAAGCCCATCGACATGCATTTGAGGCCGTAATTCGTCATCGGCTCGAGCACCTTGCCGTCGCGCGAGTTGGGGCGGCCGGAGATGCCGAGCATGCGCGGCATGGAGGGGCCATAGATGTCCGCGTCGAGCAGCCCGATCTTGAGCCCGATGGCGGCGAGGCCGAGCGCCAGGTTGACGGCGACCGTCGACTTGCCGACGCCACCCTTGCCCGAGGCGATCGCGATGATCGCGCGCACGCCCGGCACCAGCGGTTTGGCCGCGGCGCCCGCGGGCGCGCCCTGCTTGTGCCCGTGGGCGTGTCCATGCGCCTGCGCCGGTGCGGGCCGCGGCGCGGCGGCGCCCGGCGCCTTCTGCGCGGTGAGGACGGCGGTCACCGAGAGCACGCCGGGCAGCGACTCGACCGCCTTCTCGGCGGCGCGGCGCAGCGGCTCCAGCTTCGGCCCGCGCTGCGGCTCGACCTCGATGGCGAAGCCGACATGGCCCTCGCGCAGTTGCACGCCCGCTACCATGCCGAGGCTGACGATATCCTTGCCGCGGTCGGGATCGACGACTTGGCGCAGCGCGGCGAGCACCTGCTGCTCGGTCAATCCGCTCATGCCGGCTTCCTCTCGTTGTTGACATCCTAGGCGCGTACCCCTATCGGGAGGCGTTCCGCGCCCACCTGTCGCATCGTGGGATCGCTGTCATATAGGGAGAACGCCGGCGGCTTGCAAAGACAGTGCTCGCCGCGCAGGAGGGCAGAGGCAATGACGTGGAACCAAGGCGGCGGAAGCGGCGGCGGTCCGTGGGGCGGCGGCAAGAGCCCGTGGGGCGGCGGCAGCGGTCGCGGCCCGCAGCCGCCCAATCTCGAGGAGATCTTCCGGCGCACCCAGGGCCGCGTCCGCCGGCTGCTTCCGGGCGGCTGGGGCAGCGGGCGCGGCATCGTCTTCGTGCTCGTCGCCGTCCTCGTCATCTGGGGCGTCAGCGGCTTCTATGTCGTGCAGCCGGACGAGGAAGGCATCGTCCTGCGCTTCGGCGCCTACAACCGCAAGGCGACGCCCGGGCTCAACTATCACTGGCCGACGCCGATCGAGCATGCCCTGACGCCCAAGGTGACGCGCGCCAACATCGTCGAGATCGGCGGCACGCCGCGCGAGGGCGCCGGGCGCAGCTTGGACCAGGAGCCGGCCGAATCGCGCATGCTGACCGGCGACGAGAACCTGCTGGACGTCTATTTCACCGTGCAATGGCAGATCAAGGACGCACCCAAATACCTCTTCAACATCCGCAATCCGGCGGAGACGGTGAAGGCCGTCGCCGAAAGCGCCATGCGCGAGGTGATCGGCCGCACCGAGGCGATCCGGGCCATCGTCGGCGGCCAGGACGCGGTGGTGAAGGAAATGCAGGATCTGCTCCAGCAGATCCTCGACAGCTATGAGAGCGGCATCCAGATCACCAGCATCAATCTGCGGCGCATCGACCTGCCGTCGCAGGACGTGATCGCCGCCTTCACCGATGTGCAGACCGCCAAGACCGAGCGCGACAGCAAGGTCATCCAGGCGCGGAAATACCTCAACAGCGTGGTGCCTCAGGCCAA
>DASWFH010000099.1:0-8132 GCA_036394355.1 Allostellaceae bacterium
GCCGGTGACCGGCGAGCCGTCCGGATTCTTCGCCACCGGCACCTGGACCGTCTCGTTGGCGTGGTTCGGCCGGAGCGCGACGTCGCCCTGCCAGCCGCTCCACAGCAGCGTGTAGCCGCCGTTCTGCACGAAGCCGTCGCCGGGGTCGCCGCCGATGTTGAAGGCCTGCCCACGGTTGCCGCGATTGACGACCTGGTAAAGCAGGATGTTGTTGCCCTTGGTCATGTCGAGCGGCTTCACCAGCGTGAAGGTCGCTACATAGGCGACCTTCCCGTTCGCGTTGCGCGGCGCCAGCTGGATGTCCTGGATGATCGCGTTGCGCCGATCATTGGGATCGATTTCACCGAAGGCGCGGCCGATGAATTTCTCGTATTGGCCGACGGTGCCGAATGCTGCGCCGGCATAGGTCGGCGATTCCCGTTGATCGATGACGATCTGCGTGACCTTGGCTTCAGCCGGAACGCATCCGGCAAAACAGACCGCAGCCGTGAGCCCAGCGCAGGCTGCCGCCCGCAGCCGCATCCTCCCGGCCGACAGGGTGCCCTTACTCGCAACGTTCTGCTTCATGGTATTTCCCCTTCAAAGTATCCGGGCTTGTCATCGCCCGTCATTCAGTGCTGCGTCGCGTGCGACTCATCGGCCGACAGGAAGAGCGCGCATTGGCCAGGCGCGCTCTTGATCGCGTCAGAGGGTGAGCTGGTCGGTATCAGCAGGACGCGATCGCGTCCCCTGCCGCGGGCTTCCTCCCGACCCGTTTCTTCTATTTGGAGGTATATTCCTGCAAGCTGAATTGGTTGATAAGTAGAATTGCCTTATTAACTCATACGCGAAACGCATGAGTCCGACTGGCGCTGTGGGAGCGTCTGCAGCATCCGCCGAGACAGCTCGCTCGATCCGCCATTGATGCGGAACGGCTATCGACTGATCAGACAATTGAACTTCACAACGGCCAAGCCACACCGGACACTTCGATGGCACAGGGTGCCGTGAAAGGGATGGGCAACGCCATGCCGGGACCAATGCGCATCGGCGGCGGCGCCGGCTTCGCCGGCGACCGCGTCGACCCCGCGGTGGCGCTGGTCGAGCACGGAGCGCTCGACTATGTCGTGCTCGAGTGCCTGGCCGAGCGAACCATCGCGCTGGCGCAGCAGGAGCGGCGCCGCGATCCCGCGCTCGGCTATGGCGTCTCGCTCGATGCCCGCATGGCGGCGTTGCTGCCGGTCGCCGCGAAGACGGGCTGCCGCATCGTCACCAACCTCGGCGCGGCCAATCCAAGCGCGGCGGCACAGCGGATCGCGGTGGTCGCCCGCGCGCAGGGACATTCGATCACGGTCGCGGCGTTGCTCGGCGACGACGTCCTCGACCTCGTGCGCGACGGTCAGGGCGAGCCGACGCTGCCGCCCGAGATCATGGCCCGGCTCGTTTCCGCGAACGCCTATCTCGGCGCACGCGAGCTGCGGCGGGCGGTGGCCACGGGTGCCGATGTGGTCATCTCAGGGCGCGTCACGGATTCGGCGCTGTTCCTCGCACCCGCCGCGCATCATTTCGGCTGGCCCGAAACCGACTGGGACCTCCAGGCGCGCGGCATCGTACTGGGCCATCTGCTCGAATGCGCAGGCCAGATCACCGGCGGCTACTACATGGATGCCGGGCTGAAAGCCGTACCGGAGCCGGCGCGACTGGGCTTTCCTTTGGCCGAGGTATCACCGGACGGCAGCTTCACCGTGACCAAGCTTCCGGGCACCGGCGGTGCAGTGACGTTGCCGATCGTGATCGAGCAGCTGTTCTACGAGATCGGCAATCCCGCCGCCTACCTCACCCCCGATGTCACGGCCAACTTCACCGCCGTCGCGCTGGCGCAGCCTGCGCCCGACCGCGTCCATGTGACGGGAGCACGCGGCACGCCGCCGCCCGACTCATACAAAGTCGTCGCCTGCTACGATCACGGCTTTATCGGCGAGGGCGAGATCTCCTACGCCGGTACCGGCGCTGCCGAGCGCGCGCGGCTCGCCGGCGAGATCGTGCGCGAGCGCCTGCGCCTCACGGGCGTGCCGTGCCAAAGGCTGCGCCTCGACCTGCTCGGCATCAACGCGCTGCATGGCGATCTCGCGCCGGCCGGGCGACCCTATGAAGTGCGCCTGCGCGTGGCCGCAAGCACTGAGAGCGAGGGCGCGGCCGCTGCCGTCGGCGACGAGGTCGAGGCCCTTCTGACAAACGGGCCGGCAGGCGGCGGCGGCGCGCGTCGTCATGTGCGCCCCGTGCTCGGCGTCGCCGCGACGTTTCTGCGCAAGGCATTGCTCGCCGACCGTATCCGCGTCATCGAGGTGTCCGCCGATGGTCGCTAGGAAGCTCCACGAGATCGCCCATGCGCGCTCGGGCGACAAGGGCGATGTCAGCAACCTCTCGCTCATACCCTTCGATGCCTCGCATTATCCGACGCTCGTCGCGCAGGTGACGGCGGCGCGCGTCGCGGACCATTTCGCCCCGCTCGGCGTGACGGCGGTCGAGCGCTACGAGATGCCGCGCGTCCACGCGTTGAACTTTGTCCTGCGCGGCGCGCTTGGCGGCGGCGTCACCGTGTCGCTGCGGCTCGATCCGCACGGCAAGTCGCTGAGCTACGCGCTGCTGGAGCTCGACGTCGAGATATGATGGGCATCCTCGATGAGCGCCGTCAGGAAAGCCTGGGCCGCCGGCGAGAGGGAGCGGCCGATGCGTGTGACGACGCCGATCGACCGGCTGAGGATCGGCTGCTCCAGCGGCCGGACCGACATGCGCGCAAAGCCGATGAGCGGCAGCGTCAGCCGCGGCAGCGCCGTCACGCCGAGACCCGCGGCGATCAAGCTTCCCGCCGTCGCGATGTGCTCGCACTCATAGAGCGGCTTGACCGCGAGGGCGGCTTGCAGGAAGGCGGCGTCGGTCATGGCGCGCACGCTGCTGCTGCTGGCCATGGCGATGAAAGCCTGTCCTTCGAATACCGACCAGGGCACGGCGCCGTCGCCCGCGAGCGGGTCATCGACGCGGCACACCAGGACGAAATCGTCGCTGAGCAAAGGGCGATAGGCGAGCCGCTCGCTCAAGGGCGGGCGCACCGTGACGCCGAGATCGGCATGCCCTTCATCGACCGCGCTGACGATGACGTCCGACAGGGCATCGCGAATGGTGAAGTCGACCTGGGAATGGGCGTGCCGGAAGCGCTGGATGGTTGCGGGCAGAATCGCCGCGGCGATCGAAGGCAAGGCGGCAACGGTAACCCGCCCGCTGCGCCCCTCGACGAATTGCGCAAGCTCGCTGAAGGCGCCCTCGAACTCGCCGAGGATCCGGCGGGCGATCGGCGCCAATTCGCGACCGGCCGGCGTGAGCTCGACGTTGCGCGTGTCGCGATCGAAGAGGCGCGCGCCGACAGCTTCCTCGATCTGGCGGATGGTGCGGCTCAGCGCCGGCTGCGAGACGTTGAGCGCGCGTCCGGCCTCGGTGAAGCTGCGCAGCTCCGCAACGCTCAGGAAGACCTCGAGCTGGTGAAGCGTCACTTTCATCCGCATAGGTTATGAATACGCATAATATATGCGCATGTCAAAAAGCAGGCGAGCTGATCGGCGGGAGGCGGTTTGCGACCCCTCCCTGCCTGGGCACGCGGGAACGCTCTGGCGGACTGATCGAGATTTGTTATAAGTGGATGAGGCAATTCTATTATGGATGAGGCAATTCTATTATCAAACGCATTTCGGTTCCGCGACAATGAGGGCCACGCCAGACGCGCCCTCGCCCGAGCCAGCAAAGGGCGCGCGGATCACAGGGAGGAATTATGAGAAATCGAGTGAAGGGTCTTGTTGTCGCGGCATTGCTGATCGGCATGAGCGGCTTCGCCGCCTCGGCGGCGGAAGCGCCGGCGGAGATCAAGCTGGGCACGCTCTACGCGTCGTCGGGGCGCTACGCCAGCATCTCCATGCCCGTCCATAGCGGGCTCAAGCTGTGGATCGAGCAGAAGAACAGCGAGGGCGGCGTCTTCGTCAAAGCCTTCGACAAGAAGATCCCGCTGAAACTCGTCGCCTATGACGACCAGAGCAACACCGGCACGGCGGCGACGCTCTACAACCAGCTCATCACCCAGGACAAGGTCGACATCCTCGTCGCCGATTCGGGCTCGGTGCTGACCTCGGTGGCGGTGCCGATCGCGCGCGACAACAAGATGCTGCTGATCGACCAGACCGGCACCGGCGCGTCGTTCTTCACGGGGGACAACCCCTATATCGTGCTGATGGCCGACCCGGTGTCGACGATCTGGCCGAAGCCGCTCGCCGATTTCATCACCCAGGACGGGCCGAAGCTCGGCATCAAGAAGGTGGCGCTGATCTACGCCACCAACGAGTTCACGGGGACGCAGGCCAACGCCGTGCGCAAGTTCATCAAGGAGTCCGGGAGTGGCGTCGAGCTAGTCTACGACAACGGCGTGCCGACGGAGACCTCGAACTACACGGTGCTCATCAACAACATCCGCGCCAGCAATCCCGACGCGGTGGTGCATCTGGGCTATGCGCCCAACGACATCGCCTTCCTGCGCAATCTCCAGGACAGCGGCGTCAAGTTGAAGATGCTGTTCTGCATCTATCCGGGGCTCGAGACCGAGCTGCTGGAGAAGAATGTCGGCGATAAGGGGCTGAACGGCGTCTATACGTACGTGCCGTCCTCCGAGATCGCGTACAAGGCCGATTTTGGCATGAGCCTGCCCGACTTCAAAAAGGCCTGGGACAAGAAATACGCCGACGGCAAGGTCGAGTTTGGCTTCAACTCGGTCGCCGGCTACACGACGGGCCTCGTCCTGGAGAAGGCGCTCTCCGTCACCGAGAGTCTCGACCAGCTGGCGCTGCGCAAGGCGATCTTCAGCCTCTCCGGCAAGCTCAGGACGCTCGACGGGACCTTCGAGCTCGACCAGACCGGCGCGCAGATCGGCGAGATCACGCCCTTGGGGCAGCTCGTCTCGGAGGGCGGGCACATCAAGTTCGTCACCGTCTTCCCGCACGACGTCGCCAACGGCAAGCCGCTCTACCCGGCGCCGTGATCACGCCCTCTCCCCTCGGGGAGAGGGTAGGGTGAGGGGATGCCTGCAACACCGAGCCCGTCCCCTCACCCGACGCTTCGCGCCGCCCCCTCACCCGGCGCTTCGCGTCCACCTCTCCCCAAGGGGCGAGGTGGACGGCTCGCCGTCGCCGGGGGTCCGGTGCTATAGCCCGCCCCCATGCTGACCTACACGATCTTCGCCGGGCTGCTGTTCGGGCTTTACTTCAGCCTGGTGGGACTGGGGCTCAACCTCGTCTTCGGGGTCATGCGCATCGTCAACCTGGCGCATGGCGATTTCCTCATGCTCGGCGCCTTCCTCGCCTTCTGGCTGTTCAACCTCTACGCAGTCAACCCGATCCCCACGATCGCGATCGCCTTCACGCTCTTCCTGCTGGCGGGGCTGCCGCTCTATTACCTGCTCGTGCCGCGCCTCCTCGCCGCGCGCGACCCGGAGATGCTGTCGATCATCCTGTTCTTCGGCTTCTCGCAGGTGATCGAGGCCGTCGCCACCATCGCCTTCGGCACCAGCGAGCGCTCGATCCCCGGCATCGCCCTCGGCAACGCCGTGCAGTGGGTCGCCCGCACCTTCTTCGGCGCCAGCTATGAGCCCGGCCCGGTGACGCTGGTGGGCCAGTCCTTCCCGCTGGCCTGGATGGCGAGCGGGTTGGCGAGCGCGCTCGCGGTGCTGTTCATCTATCTCTATCTCTACCGCACGCGGCTCGGTTACCTGACGCGCGCGGTGATGGTGAGCCGCGAGGAGGCGATCAGCACCGGCATCGACGTGCACCGCGTCTCCGCCATCGCCTTCGGCATCGGCATCGCACTCGCCGCCGTCGCCGGCATCTTCGCGCCGTTCATGCTGGGCTCGATCACGCCGGCGATGGGCGTCGATGTCACCATCACCTCCTTCACGGTGATCGTCATCGGCTCGCTCGGCAACCCGCTGGGCACGGTGCTGGGCGGCATCGTCTACGGCATCTCCTACATGTTCATGCAGAGCTATTTCAGCTCCTGGGCCAATCTGCTGCCCTATCTGCTGCTCATCGCCATCCTGCTGGTGCGGCCGAGCGGCCTCCTCGGCCGACAGGTGCGCCGTGCCTAGGATGCTGCGGCACACGCTCTGCATCCTGCTGCCCGTGGTCGTGGTGTTGGCCGTGGCTCCGGTCGTCTACAGAAATCACCTGCTGCTGTTCAATTTCATCGTGTTCATGACGCTGGCGCAGGGTGTCAACATCATCTACGGCTTCACAGGCTACCTGCCCTTCGGCTATGTCGGCTTCTTCGGCGCCGGCGCTTACGGCTTCTCGCTGGTGGTGATGCATCTGCACGCCTCGCCCTTCCTGGCACTCGCCGCTGGCGGGCTGGCGGCGGTGCTGCTGGGGCTGCTGCTGACGCCACTGTTCCGCCTCTCCGGCGCCTATTTCTCGATCGCCAATCTGGCGGCGGCGTTGGCGGTGCTGCAGGTGGTGTCGAACCCGGCGCTCGAACACATCACCAAGGGGCCTTACGGCGTCAGCCTGTCCGGCGTGTTCGATCCCGACCTCGCCTATGCCGCGGCGCTCGCCATCCTCGCAGCGACGCTGCTTTTGGTGATCTACCTCAAGAACTCGCGCTTCGGCATGGCGCTGCAGGCGATCCGCGAGGACGCCATCAGCGCCGCCATGGCCGGCATCAACGTGGTGCGCGAGCGCGTCATCGCCTGGCTGCTCTCTGCGCTCATCGCCGGGCTCGTCGGCGGCGTCTTCGCCTGGTACATTTCGGTGTTCTATCCGGAGACGGTGTTCTCGGGCGAGGTCAGCATCTTCGCCATCGTCTTCGCGCTGTTCGGCGGCACGGCGACCATCGTCGGGCCGCTGCTCGGCGTCGTCATCCTCTACGGCATTTACAACGCCATCGGCATCTCGACGCCGCAATATTTCCAGCTCATCTACGGCCTCCTCATCATGGGGCTGGTGCTGTTCCTGCCGACCGGACTGGTCTCGCTGCTGCGCCGTTGGGGGATCGATGTCCCCTGACACGCCGCGCTCGCCGCTCCTCACGGTGGAGAACCTGGTCAAGCGCTTCGGCGGCTTCCGCGCGCTCGACGGCTTGAGCTTCGACCTGAAATCCGGCGAGATCCTCGGTCTCGTCGGCCCCAACGGCTCGGGCAAGACCACCTGCATCAATGTCGTCTCCGGCCTATACGCGCCCGATGGCGGCAGGGTGTGGCTCGAGGACCGCTCGATCGGCGGCCTAGCCTCGCACCGCCTCGTCCATCTCGGCATCAACCGCACCTTCCAGGTGCCGAAACCGTTCCAGACGCTGACCGTGCGCGAGAATGTCGAGGTGGCGAATACCTATGGCCGCAACCCCGAGGGCTGGGTCGATGTCGACGATCTCCTCGCCTCGCTCGACCTGAAGCCGCTCGCCGAGCGCCGTGCCGGCGAGCTTAACAGCGCGCAGCAGAAGATGCTCGACCTTGCGCGCGCGCTCGCCACCGGCCCGCGCCTCCTCCTTATCGACGAGCTCGCCGCCGGCTTGAACCCGGCCGAGCTCGGCCGCGTCGCCGAGCGCCTCAAGGAGCTGGCGCGCAACGGCATCGCCCTCCTCGTCGTCGAGCATCTCATGGGCTTCATCGACCAGATCACCGACCGCGTCATCGTCATGAACGCGGGCAAGGAGATCTTCGAGGGCATCATGGCCGCCGCCGTCTACGACAAGCGCGTCGTCGAAGTGTTCCTGGGGAACGGCGATGCGTCCTGACACGCTGCTCGAGGCACTCGCCATCGAGGCGAGCTACGGCCGCGTCCAGGTGCTGTGGGGCGTCGACCTCGAGGTGCGCGACCGCGAGACCGTGGTGCTGCTCGGCGCCAACGGTGCCGGCAAGACGACGCTCTTGAAGACGCTGCTGGGCCTCATCCCCCACTGGCACGGCGCGATCCGCTTCGGCGGGCAGGACATCAGCCTGCTGCGCACCGACCGGCGCGTGCGCCGCGGCATCGTCTACATGTCGGAGACGGCGGTGTTCCCAGGCATGACCATCGAGGAGAACATCCGCATCGGCGGGCAATTCCTGGCCAAGAGCGCGCTCAAGGCGC
>DASWFH010000100.1:0-2239 GCA_036394355.1 Allostellaceae bacterium
ATCTTCACGGGCGCGCCGATGCCGGAGGGGCCGGACACCGTGCTCATGCAGGAGGATTGCAGCGAGGCCGAAGGGTTCGTGCGCATTCCCGCCGGCATCAAGCGCGGCGCCAACCGCCGCCGCGCCGGCGAGGACGCCAAGGCCGGCGCCACCGTGCTGGCGCCGGGGCGGCGGCTGCGGCCGCAGGAGCTGGGCCTCGCCGCCGCGCTGGGATTCACCGGCCTGCCCGTCTACCGCCCGCTACGCGTCGCCATCTTCTCCACTGGCGACGAAGTGCGCGACCCCGGCGAGGATTTGCCGCAGGGCGCGATCTACGACGCCAACCGCTATGTGCTGCACGCGCTGCTGTCGGGCCTGGGCGCCGCCGTCACCGATGTCGGCATCCTGCCCGACCGCGCCGCGGCGATCCGCGCGGCGCTCGGCGCCGCCGCCGGGGGCCACGACCTCATTGTGGCGTCGGGCGGCATGTCCACCGGCGAGGAGGACCACGTGAAGGCCGCGGTCGAGGCGCTGGGCCGGCTGCATTTCTGGCGCCTCGCCATCAAGCCGGGCCGTCCCGTCGCCATGGGGCAGGTCGGCCGCGTGCCCTTTATGGGCCTCCCCGGCAATCCCGTCGCGGTCATGGTCACCTTCCTCATGCTGGCGCGCCCGCTGGTGCTGCGGCTCGCCGGCGCGGTCGCGGCGCCGCCCTTGCGCTTCCGCGTCACCGCCGGCTTCGACTATAAGAAGCGCAGCAATCGCTGCGAATATGTGCGGGCGCGGCTGGTGCGCGGCGCCGCGGGCGGCTGGACCGCCGAGAAATTCCCGCGCGACGGCGCCGGGATCCTGACGTCGATGATCGAGTCCGACGGGCTGGTCGAGATCGGCGAGGGCGTGAGCCGCGTCGCCGCCGGCTCGCCGGTCGAGTTCCTGCCGTTCAGCGAGGTGATCCCATGAGCGAAAGCCTCGATCTCGCCCGCCCGCTCGCCGCCTTCCGCCTCGACGGCGAGGTCGCGCTCGTCACCGGCGGCGCCAGCGGCATCGGCCGCGCGATCGCCCTCGCCTTCGCCCGCATCGGCGCGCGCGTCGCGGTGCTCGATCGCGACGCGGTGGCTGGCGCCGAGGTCGCGGCGGAAATCACCGCGGCGGGCGGCAAGGCCGAGGCGCATGCGCTCGACGTCACCGACGCGCCGGAAGTCGACCGCATCTTCGCGGACATCGTCGAGCGTCACGGCCGCCTCGACGTGCTCGTCAACAGCGCTGGGATCGCCATCCGCAAGCCGGCGGTCGAGCTGCCGCTGGCGGAGTGGGAGCGCGTCATGGCGGTCAACGCCACCGGCTCCTTCCTGTGCGCGCGCGCCGCGGCGCGCCACATGCTCGAGCTCGAGCTGGGCGTCGGCCGCATCGTCAACATCGCCTCGATCATGGGCTTCTCGGGCGGGATCTATCCCAACGTCTCCTACCAGACCTCGAAGGGCGCGGTGGTGAATTTGACACGGGCGCTCGCCGTCGAATGGGCGCGCCGCGGCATCCGCGTCAACGCGGTGGCGCCGACCTACATCCGCACGCCCTTGACGCAACCGCTGCTCGACAACCCGGAAGCGCTGGCGGAGATCGAGCGGCGGACGCCGATGGGCCGCGTCGGCGAGCCCGAGGATGTCGTCGGCGCGGTGCTCTATCTGGCGAGCCGCGCCTCGGCGCTGGTCACCGGCCACACCCTCGCCGTCGATGGCGGTTTCCTCGCGCAATAGCGGCTGGTACCAGAGAAGGAAGGCGCACCGGCCCACTTCCGTCGTCCCCGCGGAAAGCGGGACCCAGGGCGACCGCTAGAACGGCAGATCGTCATAGAGATCGCGCCATGCACCGGCTCGCGAGGATGTCGACGCAGTGGCGCCTGTCGGTCCTCTAGCCGTCGCTCGCCCTGGTCCCCGCTTTCCGCGGGGACGACGGAAGTGGGTGGTTGCATGTCCTATCGGCGCGAATTAGGGAGTTGAAACCATAGCGTGAAAGCCATAGGTCTGGTGGCATGAAGCTGCTCTATTTCGCTTGGCTGCGCGCCAAGATCGGCACCGCCGAGGAACGGGTCGAGCTGCCCGCCGGGGTCACCACCGTGGCGGCGCTGCTCGACTGGCTCAAGGGCCGCGGGCCGGGCTTCGCCGAGGCGCTCAAGGACACGCGCATCGTGCGCGTCGCCGTCAACCAGCGCTATGTCGCCGGCGACCATCCGGTGCAGGCCGGCGACGAGGTGGCGCTGTTCCCA
>DASWFH010000101.1:0-2610 GCA_036394355.1 Allostellaceae bacterium
CTTCACTTCGCCCTTGAGCACGCCGGCCTGGATGGCGGCACCGACGGCGACGACCTCGTCCGGGTTGACGGAGCGGTTGGGCTCCTTGCCGAAGAACTGCTTCACCGTCTCGATCACCTTGGGCATGCGCGTCATGCCGCCGACCAGGATGACCTCCTGGATCTCGGAAGCCTTGAGGCCGGCGTCCTTGAGCGCGTTGCGGCAGGGGTCGATGGTCCGCTGGATGAGGTCGTCGACCAGCGCCTCGAGCTTGGCGCGGGTCAGCTTGATGTTGAGATGCTTGGGCCCGGTCTGGTCGGCGGTGATGAAGGGCAGGTTGATGTCGGTCTGCAGCGTCGAGGAAAGCTCGATCTTCGCCTTCTCCGCCGCCTCGCGCAGGCGCTGCAGCGCGAGCCGGTCGCTCCTGAGATCGATGCCCCGCTCCCTTTTGAACTCATCGGCGATGTAATCGACGATGCGCTTGTCGAAATCCTCGCCGCCGAGGAAGGTGTCGCCGTTGGTCGACTTCACCTCGAACACGCCATCGCCGATCTCGAGGATCGAGATGTCGAAGGTGCCGCCGCCGAGGTCGTAGACCGCGATCTTGCCCGTGCCCTTCTTCTCGAGCCCGTAGGCGAGAGCCGCCGCCGTCGGCTCGTTGATGATGCGCAAGACCTCCAGCCCGGCGATCTGGCCGGCATCCTTGGTCGCCTGGCGCTGGCTGTCGTTGAAATAGGCGGGCACGGTGATGACGGCCTGCGTGACCTTCTCGCCGAGATAGGCCTCGGCGGTCTCCTTCATCTTCTGCAGGATGAAGGCGCTGATCTGGCTCGGGCTGTAGCGCTTGCCGCGCACTTCGACCCAGGCGTCGCCGTTCGGGCCGGCGACGATCTTGTAGGGGACGAGCCCCTTGTCCTTCTCGACGATCGGGTCGTTGTAGCGCCGGCCGATCAGGCGCTTGATGGCGAAGATCGTGTTCTCCGGATTGGTGACGGCCTGGCGCTTCGCCGGCTGCCCGACCAGGACCTCGCCCGAATCGGTGAATGCCACAACCGAGGGCGTGGTGCGCGAGCCCTCCGCATTCTCGATCACCTTGGCCTTGCCGCTTTCCATGACGGCAACGACGGAGTTCGTGGTTCCCAGGTCGATCCCGACGACTTTGGCCATGTCACCTCTCCAACGACACGCTCTCGACTGCGCCATTTGCAGAACGGCTGCGGCAGGCTCCCCATCGGGGCCGCGCGCATTCCGGTCCTCGTTGTGTCCGACGCTTTCCCCTCCCGGGCCGACGACCGGCGCGACGACCCCAAGCTAGGCCGCGCCGCCGGTCACAGCCTTGACCAAAGTCAACTTTTGGAGATTTTCCAGCCCGTCACCAGCGCAGCAGCGCCGCCATGGGTCCGAGCCCGGTCATGAGCTGGCGCGCTGCGGCGCTGCGCACCAGCTCCAGCGCCGCTCTCTCCTCGAGCGCCTGCTCGATCGCCAGCTCGACGACGTCCTCGACGGTGGCGATCGCCTCGCTGCCGCAGGCCGGGCAGCGCGCCGGCACGGTTGCCCATAATCCGCCGCAATTGCCGCAGCGCGCGCCGGGTTTCGCGAACTCGTCGTCGACCGCAAGGGTCATCACGCGCCCTTCGCGAAGCGCGTCGAGGGTCGCTTGCGCGCCCCACGCCGCGGCTCGCGGGCCGGCATCGCGGATGCGCTGGATGGTGGCGACCTCTTCGCGCTCCTCAACCGCCCGCTGCGCGGGCTCGGCGGCCGCGGCGACGTCGCGAATTCCCGCATGGACCTCGACAGTGAACTCGCCGCCGATATGGCCCTGCACGTCCTTGGGCAGGTGTTCGAGGATGGCGGAACGCAGCTCCGGCGCACCCGAGGCGACCAGCAGATAGCGACCCTCGAACTGCGCCAGCACCAGTTCGGCGGCGTGCGCGAGGACGCGCGCCTCGTTCTTGAGCGCCTCGGTGATGATGACGTCGCGCCGGTCGCGCGCGACGCGGTCGGCGAGGATGCCGCGCGTGTCCTGGCCCTTGACGCGGAACACTTCCTCGACCTGGCCGATCTGGCTGATGAAGAAGCGGCTCTGTTCCTGCGACAGGATGGCCAGGACGAAGCGGTCATGCTCGTCGCGCGTTCGCGCCAGCGGCCGGATATAGGGGCGGTCCGTCCAATGCGCGCCGTCGGGCAGGGGCACGGAAACGGCGATCTGGTGCCATAGGCCGATCGCCTGGCAGGCGAAGAAGGCGACGCCGCGACCCAGCTCAGGCAACTCCTCGTGCAGCGCCTGCTCGATCCGGTCGAGCTCGTGCTGCGCCGTCCGTCGCTCGTGGCGGTCGCCGATGCGGTGCAGCAGGGACGTGGCCAGGCTCGAGAAGGTCGCGTGCCAGCCGCGACCGATCCTGCGCTCGGGGGTCAGCTGCAGATAGAAGCTGAGCACCGGCGCGGTCGTGGGCGTGATTTCGGCGAGGGCGCGCAGATCGGCGGGCGTCAGCAGCCGATAGATTCCGCCGGCCACCGTCGCCGCCGGCGTGCGCAGCTTCTCGACGATCCTGTCCCGCACTTCCGGTGAGTAGCGGTCGTGGACGCTGACGGAGATCGAGGGAACGGCCATCTCAACCGGCGGTTGCCGAC
>DASWFH010000102.1:0-5034 GCA_036394355.1 Allostellaceae bacterium
CCCGTGTCCGAAGTCTGCGCCGTCGCCTCCGAGCGCTCCGCCGGGGGCGAGGTGTCGTTCGGCGAGGACGACGTCCTCAAGGTGCAGGACCTCGACAGGTTCGACTTCAAGGGCGTCGACATCGCCTTGTTCTCGCCGGGCGCCAAGGTGTCGGCGGTGCATGCGCCGCGCGCCGTCAAGGCGGGCGCCATCGTCATCGACAACACCTCGCAGTTCCGCATGGACCCGGACGTGCCGCTGGTCGTCGCCGAGGTCAATCCGCAGGCGATCGCCCACTACAAGAAGCGCGGCATCATCGCCAATCCCAATTGCTCGACCATCCAGATGGTGGTGGCGCTGAAGCCGCTGCACGATCTGGCGCGCATCAAGCGCGTCGTCGTCGCCACATACCAGTCGGTGTCGGGCGCCGGCCGCGAGGCGATGGACGAGCTCTTCAACCAGACGCGCTCGATCTACGTCAACGATCCCGTGAAGAAGGAGCACTTCACCAAGCAGATCGCCTTCAACGCCATTCCCCACATCGACGTCTTCATGGATGACGGCTCGACCAGGGAGGAATGGAAGATGGCGGCAGAGACGAGGAAGATCCTCGATCCCGGCATCGCCGTCACCGCCACCTGTGTGCGCATACCCGTGTTCATCGGCCATGCCGAGGCGGTCAATATCGAGTTCGAGCGGCCGATCAGCGAGGAGCAGGCGCGCGCCGCGCTCAAATCCGCGCCGGGCATCAGCGTCATCGACCACCGCGCCGACGAGGGCTACGTCACGCCGCAGGAATCGGCGGGCGAGGATCCGGTCTATGTCAGCCGCATCCGCAAGGACCCGACCGTGGCGCACGGCCTCAACCTCTGGGTCGTCGCCGACAATCTCCGGAAAGGCGCCGCCCTCAACGCCGTGCAGATCGCCGAGATCCTGGCGCGCGATTATCTGCAAGCGAAATCCGGCAACGGCTCCCTCCGTCGCAACGCGGGCTAGCGGCTTCTCTGCGGCAGCCCCCTCACCCCGACCCTCTCCCGCAAGGGGAGAGGGGGAATGTGACGCGCGTCTAAAACCCCTCTCCCCTCGCGGGACAGGGAGGGACCCGGCCCTGAGCCTGTCGAAGGGCCGGGAGGGTGAGGGGGTTGCCTACCCGCGATAATCCAGACCGATATCGAGCACGGGCGCGCTGTGGGTCAGCCAGCCGACGGAGATGAGATCGACGCCGGCGGCGGCGATGGCGGGCGCGGTCTGCGGCGTGATGCGGCCCGACGCCTCGGTGACGGCGCGGCGCTCGACCAATACTATGGCGCGGCGCAGCGTCTCCAGGCTCATATTGTCGAGCAGCACGGCGTCGACGCCGGCGGCGAGCGCCTCCTCGAGCTGGGCCAGCGTGTCCACTTCCACTTCGATCTTGACGAGATGGCCGATGGCGGCGCGGGCGCGCGCGATCGCGGGCTTGATGCCGCCGGCGACGGCGATGTGGTTGTCCTTGATCAGCACCGCGTCGTCGAGGCCGAAGCGGTGGTTGCTGCCGCCGCCGACGCGCACCGCGTATTTCTGCAGCGCGCGCAGGCCCGGCATGGTCTTGCGCGTGCAGGTGACGCGGGTGCGGTGCGCGCGGATGGCGTCGGCGATATCAGCCGTCGCCGTGGCGACGCCCGAGAGATGGCAGAGGAAATTGAGCGCGACGCGCTCGGCAGTGAGGATGCCGCGCGCCGGGCCGGCGATGGCGGCGATCACCTCGCCGGGCCCGACACGGCTGCCGTCGCCGCGCTCGACCGTGGTCGCGATCGCCGGATCGACCAGGCGGAAGGCGAGCAGCGCCACGTCGAGCCCGGCCACCACGCCCGGCTGGCGCGCGATCAGCGCCGTCGCGGCGCGCGCCTCGGCGGGGACGATGGCGTCGCTGGTGATGTCGCCGGCGCGGCCGAGATCCTCGAGCAGCGCGGCGCGCACCAAGGGCTCGATCATGAGGGTGGGAAGCGGCGGAACGGCCATGGCTCAAGCCCTGAGGCTGCGGGGAAGGGGTGCGGCGCGACGGTCGCGCGCGACCGCCTCGGCCTCGGCGAGGCGCAGCACCTGGCGCTGTGCCCAATGCGGCGCGCGGCTCGGGAAGTCGCTGCGGCAATGGCTGCCGCGGCTCTCCTGGCGGCGCAACGCGGCGACGGCGATGAGGAGGCCGACGCAGGCGGGATCGGCCGCCGGGCCGTTGCTTGCGGCGAGCGCGCCCAGCGCGGCGACGGCGTCGCGGAGCCCGTCGCCGTCGCGCAGCACGCCGACCTTGGCGGCGAGGATGTCGCGCACAGGCGTCGCATCCGCCGCCGGCGGCACGGCGACGGGCCACAGCGCGCCGACGCGGCCCGCGCTCGTGCGGGCGAGGCTTTCCGCCACCCAGCGCGCGCTCGCCGCCGCTTCGAGCAGTGAATTGCTGGCGAGTCGGTTGGCGCCGTGGAGGCCCGTCGATGCCGCCTCGCCGCACGCCCATAGGCCCTCGACCGAGCTGCGCCCGGCCGCGTCCACGGCGATGCCGCCCATGAGGTAATGCGCGGCGGGACGCACCGGGATCGGCTGACGCGCGGGGTCGATGCCGGCGCTGCGGCAGGCCGCGGCGATGATCGGAAAATGCTGGGCGAAGCGCGGGCCGAGCGACGCGCGCGCATCGAGGAACACGCGATGCCCCTGCGCCAGATGGCGCCAAACCGCGCGCGCCACCACGTCGCGCGGCTCGAGCTCGGCGCGGCCGTGGCCGGCCATGAAGCGCGCGCCGGTCTCGTCGATGAGCACCGCGCCTTCCCCGCGCACCGCCTCGCTCACCAGCGGCATCGGGTCCAGGCCGACATCGAGCGCGGTCGGGTGGAACTGCACGAATTCCATGTCGGCCAACGCGGCGCCGGCGCGGGCGGCGAGCGCGATGCCCTGGCCGATCGCGCCCAGCGGGTTGGTGGTGTGCCGGTAGAGCGCGCCGCTGCCGCCGCTGGCGATGACGACGCGATTTCCCGGCAGCAGGAGCGATCCGTCGGGCCCGACCGCGAGCACGCCGGCGATGCGCCCGTCCGCGATCAGGAGACGCCGCGCCTCGACCCGCTCGCGGATGGTGATCGACGGCGTGCGTCGCGCCGCCGCGACCAGCGCCTGCATGATGGCGCGGCCGGCGCCGTCGCCGCCGCCGGCATGCACGATGCGCCGGCGGCCATGCGCGGCCTCGAGGCCGAGCGCGAGCTCGCCCGTCGCGCTGCGGTCGAAGACGACGCCGCGGCGGGCGAGCTCCTCCACCACTTGCGCCGCCGCGCAGGTGACGCGCGCGACCGCTTCCGGGTCAGAGAGCCCGTCGCCGCTGGCGAGCGTGTCGGCGGCATGCAGTGCGGCGTCGTCATCGGCGCCGAGCGCGGCGGCGATGCCGCCCTGCGCCCAGCCGCTCGCCGCTTCGGCGCCGAGCGACGCCTTGGTGAGCACGATGACCGGCTGCGGCGCCAAATGCAGCGCCGTCATCAGCCCGGCCAGCCCGGCGCCGACGATGATCGGCTGTCCGGCCGGTTGTTCGGAGACGCGTGCCATGATGCGCTCCTAGACCGCCAGCATCCGCTCGATGGCGCGGCGCGCGTCGGCGGCGATGGCGGGATCGATCTGCACGTCGTAGCGCATGGTCTCGAGCGCGCGGCGGATCTTCGGCAGCGTGATGCGCTTCATATGCGGGCAGAGGTTGCAGGGACGCACGAACTCGATCTCGGGATGCACCACGGCGACGTTGTCGCTCATCGAGCATTCCGTCACCAGCACGACGCGCGCCGGCTTCTTCGTATCGACATAATTGGCCATGGCCGCGGTGGAGCCGGCGAAATCCGCTTCGGCCACCACCTCTGGCGGGCATTCCGGATGCGCCAGCACGATCACGCCCGGATGCTCGGCGCGCAGCGTGCGAATCTCCGCGGCGGTGAAGCGCTCATGCACCTCGCAATGCCCGGCCCAGCTGATGATCTTGACGCCGGTCTCGGCGGCGACGTTCTGCGCGAGATACTCGTCGGGGAGCATGATCACCTCGGCCACGCCGAGCGATTCGATGACCTTGCGCGCATTGCCGGAGGTGCAGCAGATGTCCGACTCCGCCTTGACCGCCGCCGAGGTGTTGACATAGGTGACGACGGGCACGCCGGGATAGCGCTGGCGCAACAGGCGCACATCGGCGGCGCTGATCGACGCCGCCAGCGAGCAGCCGGCTTCGGTGTCCGGGATCAGCACCGTCTTCGCGGGATTGAGCAGCTTCGCCGTCTCCGCCATGAAATGGACGCCGGCGAGGACGATGACATCGGCATCGACCTTCATCGCCTCGCGCGCCAGCGCCAAGCTGTCGCCGACGATGTCGGCGACGCAGTGGAAGATCTCCGGCGTCTGGTAGTTGTGGGCGAGGATGACGGCGTTGCGCGCGCGCTTCAGCTCGAGGATGGCGTCGATGTCGCGGGCGAAGATTGGCCACTCGATCGGCGGGATGACGTTCTTGACGCGCTCATAGAGGGGCGCGGTGCGCGCGAGCGGGTCGGCGGGGAGTGTCGCAGGAAGCATGGGCGCCACCTATATACTCATACTGAGCATTTCAAGGGTGAAAGAAACGGGCCATCGGCGGCCCGGAGCTGTCATTTATGCTAAAGATGAGCATAAGCATCCTGTTATCGTCTGTCAAGTCGATTTACGCGGCAATCTTGTTGCGTCAAGCGGAGCGGGAGAGCGGCAGCTTGGTGCCGGCAGCGGCACGCTCGAGCAGCACCTCGCGGCGGAAGCGCACGCGCTTGGCCGGCCGGCCGCCCGTCTCGGTCGCGACCTCGCCGGTCTCCTCGACCAGGCGCTGCTGGTCGATGAGGCGGCGGAAATTCTGCTTGTGCAGCCGCCACCCGGCCAGCGCTTCGACGGCGCGCTGCAGCTCGAGCAGCGTGAAGCTCGGCGGCATCAGCTCGAACACCACCGGGCGATACTTGATCTTGGCGCGCAAGCGGGCGACGCCGGTGGCGAGGATGCGGCGGTGGTCGTGCATCATCGGCTCGCCCGGCACCGGGTCGGCGACCG
>DASWFH010000103.1:0-6904 GCA_036394355.1 Allostellaceae bacterium
GAGCCGGTCGAGCGGCTGGGCGGCGATCGCCTCGTCGGCGCCCATGGCGACATACCAGCGGAGAAGCTCGGCCAGCGGCTGCGCATCGCTCATGGCGGGACCGTAACACCTCGGCTCTGGCCCTTTAAGTCTCATCCACTATCTTTAAGTCTCATCCACTATAGTGACGGCGATTTTCGCGGCCGAAGGGGAGGCGATGCAACGCGACCGGATGGAGTATGACGTCGTGATCGTCGGCGCCGGTCCCGCCGGCCTCGCCGCAGCGATCCGATTGCGCCAGCTCAGCCAGCAGCACGGTCACGAGGTCTCGGTCTGCATCGTCGAGAAGGGCTCGGAAGTCGGCGCGCATATCCTGTCCGGCGCGGTGATCGATCCGATCGCGCTCAACGAGCTGATCCCCGACTGGAAGGACAAGGGCGCGCCGCTCAACACGCCCGTGAGCGAGGATCGCTTTCTCATCCTCGGCGAGTCGAAGCAGCTGCGCATCCCGAACTTCCTCCTGCCGCCGCTGATGGACAATCACGGCAACTACATCGTCAGCCTCGGTAATGTCTGCCGCTGGCTGGCGCAGCAGGCCGAGGCGCTCGGCGTCGAGATCTATCCCGGCTTTGCCGCGGCCGAGGTGCTCTACAACGACGACGGCAGCGTCCAGGGCGTCGCCACCGGCGATATGGGCGTGGCGCGCGACGGGCATCACAAGGACGGCTACACCCCGGGCGTGGAGCTGGTCGGCAAATACACCCTCTTCGCCGAGGGCGCGCGCGGCTCGCTCACCAAGGCGCTCGTCCAGCGCTTCAAGCTGCGCGCAGGCGTCGAGCCGCAGAAATACGGCATCGGCCTCAAGGAGCTGTGGCACGTCGACCCGCCGAAGCACCGCCCGGGGCTCGTCCTGCATACGCAGGGCTGGCCGCTCGACAGCCGGACCGGCGGCGGCTCCTTCATGTACCACCTCGAGGACAACCAGGTGGCAGTGGGCTTCGTCGTCCATCTGAATTACGAGAACCCGCACTTGGCGCCCTTCGACGAGTTCCAGCGCTTCAAGCTCCATCCCGCGATCCGCCCCTATTTCGAAGGCGGCAAGCGCCTCGCCTACGGCGCGCGGGCGATCAACGAGGGCGGGCTGCAATCGGTGCCCAAGCTGGTCTTTCCCGGCGGCGCGCTGATCGGCTGCGCCGCGGGTTTCGTCAACCTGCCGCGCATCAAGGGCTCGCACAACGCGATGAAGACCGGGATGCTCGCGGCGGAGGCGGCGTATCAGGCGCTCGCCGGCGGCGCGGCCGGCGGCGATGAGCTCTCGGCATATCCGCAGGCGTGGCGGCGCTCCTGGGTCTATGACGACCTCCACCGCGTGCGCAACGTGAAGCCGGGCTTGAGCCGCTGGGGCCTGTGGCTCGGCACGCTCCATGGCGGCGCCGATATGTGGCTCAACAATCTCGGCCTCGGCTTCCTCGCGCCGTGGACGTTGCGGCACGGCAAGGCCGATCACGAGACGCTCAAGCCGGCCGACCAGTGCCCCAAGATCCAGTACCCCAAGCCCGATGGCCGCATCACCTTCGACCGCCTCTCCTCGGTGTTCATCTCCAACACCAACCACGAAGAGGACCAGCCGGTCCATCTCGTGCTGCGCGATCCGGCGATTCCGGTTTCGGTCAATCTGTCGCGCTACGACGCGCCGGAGCAGCGCTATTGTCCGGCGGGCGTCTACGAGATCGTGCGCAGCGACGACGGCTCCAATCCGCGGCTGCAGATCAACGCGCAGAACTGCGTGCACTGCAAGACCTGCGACATCAAGGATCCGCTGCAGAACATCAACTGGGTGGTTCCCGAAGGCGGGGGCGGCCCGAACTATCCTAATATGTGAGCGCCCAAGAGGCGCGGACAGGTCATGAGCGAAGGGCAGCGGGTGAAGAAACGGGCGGCGGCACGGCGCGCCATGACGGCGGCGTGCTTGGCGCTCGTGCTGGCCGCTTGCAGCCAAGGCGGGCGCGGCGCGAGCGCGGACGCCGATCCCGTCGCGGCCCCGGCGGCGCCGGCCAGCGCGCTCGGCAGCTACCTCGCCGCGCGCCACGCGCAGCAACAGCGCGACTACGCCCGCGCCGCCGCGTATATGAGCCGGGCGCTGGCCGATGATCCCGACAATGCCGACCTGGTGCGCCGCACCTTCGTGCTGCGCGTCAGCGAGGGCCGCGTCGCGGAGGCGGTGCCGCTGGCGCAGCGCATCGTCGCGCTCGACCGCAATGCCGGCCTGGCGCAGATCGTGCTGCTGCTGCAGGAGGTGAAGGCCGGCGACTTCGCGGCCGCACGGCAGCGGGCGCGCCTGCTGCCGAGCGACGGCGCGCAACGGCTTTCCGCGCCGCTGCTCACCGCCTGGTGCGAGATGGGGCTGCAGCACCGCGCGCCGGCGCTGCAGGCGCTCGATGCGCTCAACGACGTGCGCGGCGTGCAGACGCTGCACGACCTGCACGCGGCGATGATCGCCGATTACGCCGACCGCATCGGCGAGGCCGACGATGCCTACAAGAAGCTGCTCGCCGGCCAGGCGCAGCCGACCTGGCGCGCGGTCGAGGTCGCCGGCAATTTCTACGAGCGGCACCAGCGCAGCGAGGAGGCGCGGCGCCTCTATAAGGGGCTTGCCGCCGGCGATCAGGGCGTCGCCGTCGTCGCGCCGGCCTTGCAGCGCATTGCCCGCGGCGAGGTGCCGCCGCGCGTCATCGCATCGCCGCAAGAGGGCATGGCCGAGGCGCTGTTCGACCTCGCCAGCATCCTCGATCAGCGCGAAACGCTCGACGCGTCGCTCATCTATGCCCGACTCGCGCTCGATCTGCGCCCCGACTTCCCGCTGGCGCAGATGCTGGTCGCCGAAATCGACGAGGATCAGAAGCACACCGCCGACGCGCTGGCGCTCTATCGCAGCATCGACGCCAAATCGACGCTCGCCTGGACGGCGCGGCTGCGCGCCGCCCTGGCGCTCGACGCACTCGACCGCACCGACGAGGCGGCCGGCGAATTGAAGCGCATGGCGGCGGAGCGGCCGCAGGACCCCGAGCCGCTGGTCGAGCTCGGCGATATCCTGCGCGGCCGCAGCCGCTTCGGCGACGCCGTCGCCGCCTATGATCAGGCGCTCGCCCGGGTCGACCATGCCGCGCCGCGCGACTGGCGCCTGTTCTACAGCCGCGCCGTGGCGCTCGAGCGCTCCGGGCAATGGCCGCGCGCCGAGGCCGATCTGCGGCGCGCGCTGGAGCTGCAGCCGGAGCAGCCGCTGGTGCTCAACTATCTGGGATATTCATGGATCGACAAGGGCCAGAACCTCGAGCCGGCGCTCAAGATGATCCAGCGCGCCGTCGAGTTGCGCCCCAATGACGGCTATATCGTCGACAGCCTGGGCTGGGCCTATTACCGGCTCGGCGATT
Organism: Allostellaceae bacterium; assembly: GCA_036394355.1. Classification (GTDB taxonomy): domain Bacteria; phylum Pseudomonadota; class Alphaproteobacteria; order ATCC43930; family CGMCC-115725; genus DAHUYF01. Next base: position 3,411 of record DASWFH010000103.1, read on the forward strand.
TCGGCAACGCCACGCAAATCCTCGAGCATGCCATCGAGCTGCTGCCGGAGGACCCGACCGTCAACGACCATCTCGGCGACGCCTACTGGCAGTCGGGCCGCGTCGCCGAGGCGCGCTTCCAATGGCGCCGCGCGCTGCAGTTCAAGCCCGAAGCCGACGAGGTCAAGACCATCGAGACCAAGCTCGACCGCGGCCCGGTCAAGCCGCCCTCGGGAACATCGACGCGCGGCGGCTGATGGCTGAGCGCTGCCCCGCTCCGGCGAAGCTCAATCTTTACCTGCACGTCGTCGGCCGCCGCGCCGACGGCTATCACCTGCTCGACAGCCTCGTCGCCTTCGCCGCGCCGGCGGACGAGGTCATCGCCGAGCCGGCACCGGCGCTGTCGCTGGCGGTGCGCGGGCCTTACGCCGCCGCGCTCGCCGACGCGCCGCGCGACAATCTCGTCTGGCGCGCCGCCGAGCGCCTCGCCGCGCAAGCCGGACGCCCGGCCGCGGCGGCGCTGACGCTGATCAAGAACCTGCCGGTCGCCTCGGGCATCGGTGGCGGCTCGAGCGATGCCGCCGCCGCCTTGAAGGCGCTCGCCGCGCTGTGGCGGCTCGATCCCGCCCCGGCGGATCTCGCCGCCCTCGCCGCGACGCTCGGCGCCGATGTGCCGGTCTGCCTCGCTGCCCGCGCCGCCTGGCTCGGCGGCATCGGCGAAGAGGTCGCGCCGGCGCCGGCCTTGCCGCCGGTGACGGCGCTGCTGGTCAACCCGGGGATCGCACTGCCGACGCCCGTGGTGTTCGAGGCGCGCCAGGGCCCGTTCTCGGCGCCGGCGCGCTTCGCCATGCCCGCGGACGCCGCCGGCCTCGCCGCGCTGCTCGCGGCGCGGCGCAACGACCTCGCCGCCGCGGCCATCGGCCTCGTGCCGGCAATCGGCGACGTGCTCGAGCGCCTCGCGGCGCTGGAGGATGCGCTCATCGCGCGCATGAGCGGCAGCGGCGCCACCTGCTTTGCCCTCTTCGCCACGCCCGAAGGCGCGGCAGCCGCCGCGGCGCAGCTGCGCGCCGAGCGGCCGGGCTGGTGGGTGGCGGCGGGGCGATTGTCTTAGCCGCCGCTTCGGCGGTCTTCATCGCTCGAGCTTGGCAAGCGCTCCGGCGGCGTCTCGGCGTGTGGGCTGAGGTCGGCATGGCAGAAATGCAGTTCCACCCGTCCGCCGACGCGGAGCTCCATGTTGCCGGTGGCCAGCCACTTACCGCGCTTTTCGGACTCCGTGAGGTAAGCCCAGACGCGCTCGATCGGACCCGGCAGCACACGCTCGAAGCGGACCCGTGCCGGCCTCGGTGACGACGCCGTATTCGCTCATCGCTCGCTCCCCCTCTTCTTTCGCGTCGTGTCAGGTTTCCTCAGCGCGGCATGGAACTCCCGTGCCGTTTGCCCGTCTAACTAGCCGGGCGTTCCGCACACAGAGCGAGGTGTCGCTTGCGCGCGCACCTGACATCGGCTCGCGCGAGCCACGCGCGCCGCGACCGGACCCAGCCGGGGCCGCTGCGCCGCCATACGCTCGTGCAGCGTCTCGAAGCCGGGGGCGTCGCCGCCTTTCTTGCGGCAATGGGCGTCCTGCCGCTCGACCTCGCCTCCGCTGCGGGCGGCGCCATCGCCCGCATCATCGGACCCCACCTCGCGGTGACGCGCCGGGCGCAGCGCAACCTCGACATCGCCCTACCGCATCTCTCCGCTGCAGAGCGCCGGCGCATCATCCGGGAAATGTGGGACAATCTCGGGCGCACCACGGCCGAGTACGCGCATCTGTCGCGGCTCAGATGCTTTGCGCCGGGCACCCGCGTCGAGGTCGTCGGAACGCAGCATGTCGATCGCGCGGTTGCCCGTGGCAGGCCGCTGATCTTCTTCTCCGGCCATCTCGGCAATTGGGAGGTGGCCAGCGTCGCGGTGGTGCAATACGGGGTGGAGTTGGCGCAGATCTATCGCGCCGCCAACAATCCCGGCGTCGAGGCGATGCTGCGGCAGCTGCGCAAGTCGCTGGGGGTCGAGCCTATTCGCAAGGGCGCGGCGGGGGCGCGCCGCATTGTCGCGGCGCTGCGACAAGGGAAAAACTTGGCGATGCTGGTCGATCAGAAGATGAATGACGGCATCGCCGTGCCGTTTTTCGACCGCGAGGCAATGACGGCGCCGGCCCTCGCGGAGCTTGCTTTGCGCTATGACTGTGCCGTGCTGCCGGCGCGCGTCGACCGGCTCCGCGGTGCGCGCTTCCGCTTCACGATTTTTCCCGCCCTCGACTTCGAGCGCTCGGGCGACCAGCGCGCCGACATCCGCCAGGCGATGATCGCGGTCAACCGCTGCCTCGAGGAGTGGATCCGCGAGCGACCCGAGCAATGGCTCTGGCTCCATCGCCGCTGGCCGGATTCGTAGGGGTGAACCCGCCGATCGCACGCGCCCGAATCGCAGCGGCGCGGCGATTGACGGCGCATTTGCGGCATGCGTAAGGTGTCGAGTCGCGGCGGCGGGGCAGCACAGAGCATGAGCAAGTTGGAAGACGCGGTGACGCGCCTGGAGCGGGCGGTGGCGCGGCTCGAAAAGGCGGCGGGCCGGGCTGGCGAGGGCGAGAAAAGCGGCCGCGCCGCGCTGGCTGCGGCCAAGGCCGACTACGCCGCGCTGCTCGCCACCACCGACAGCGTCGCGCTGCGCCTCGATGCGGCGATCGGTCGCCTCGATCGCGCGCTGGAGGCGTGATGGCGCAAGTCACCATCACCATCAATGGGCGCAATTACCCCGTTGCCTGCAATTCCGGCGAGGAAGGCCGCATCGGCGAGCTCGCCCGCTATGTCGACGGCAAGGTGAAGGCTTTCGCCAAGGAGTTCGGCGCGGTCGGCGAGGCGCGGCTGCTGCTGCTGACGGCGCTGGTGCTGGCCGATGAGCTGGCCGAGGCGCGCGAGGCGCAGAACGGGCACCATGCCGCCGGCAACGGCGCCGCTCCGGCGGCGGAAAGCCTGGCCGGCGGCATCGACGATCTCGCAGAGCGCATCGAGGCGATTGCCGCGCGGCTCGAGACGCCCCACATCTAAGGCGAGGATGGGGCTGCACGGTGCGTTAGGTCGCACATACCCCGGGGCCGATATCGACCTCCGAGGGGGCTGTCCCTGCCGGAGCCCTGGTTCCGGTATATGGCTCCCACCTGCGTAAGCGGGCCACGAGGGTCATGCAATGCCGACGGCCGAGGTGGCTCCATCCTCACCTCTCACGCTCCGATCACTCCCCGACTTCGCGCGATGCGTGCCTGGCGAGGGCGTCGCCCGCGCGGCGCGGGGCGTTATGATAGATAAAGGCGGGCGTTCCGGCGGCGAGGGGAAGGACGAGCAAGCATGAGGTTGCTTCTATGCGGTGACGTTGTCGGGCGCTCCGGGCGCAGCGTCGTCGTCGCGCATGTGCGGCGGCTGCGCCGCGACCTCGCCCTCGATTTCGTCGTCGCCAACGGCGAGAACGCCGCGCACGGCTTC
>DASWFH010000104.1:0-2172 GCA_036394355.1 Allostellaceae bacterium
GGCAACCGGCATCTCCCGGCGCAGATCGAAGCGCAGCGCATCCTCGTCCGCGACGACCATGTCATTGCCGACATGATCGAGGGGCTGGGCGGGCGCGTGCAGCGGATCGCGGCGCCGTTCACGCCGGAGGCCGGCGCCTACGGCGCCGCTCCGCACGCTCGCGAGCAGCATCATGAGCACCGCTGACGCCGCGCTATACCGCTTGCTGACCTGGCTCTCGCCGGCCTATCCGCTGGGCGCCTTCAGCTACAGCCATGGCCTCGAATACGCGGTCGAGATCGGCCTGGTGACCGATCGCGACAGCCTGCAAGAGTGGGTCGCCACCGCGGTCGGCGCCGGTGCCGGGCGGAGCGACGCGGCCCTCCTCGTCGCCGCGTGGCGCGCCGCCCACGGCGATGACCGCGCTGCCCTGGACGAAGTCGTCGCGCTTGCCGCGGCCTGGCGCGGCACGGCCGAGACCGCGCTCGAAAGCCGCGCGCAAGGCGCCGCTTTCCTCGCCACCACGCGCGCCGCGTGGCCGCATGTGCTGCTCGACGAGCTCGCGCTGCGGCATCGCGGCGAGCTGGCCCTGCCGGTCGCCGTGGGTGTCGCCGCCGCCGCGCAGGAGGTGCCCCTCCCGGCGGTGCTCACCGCCTATCTGCACGGCTTCGCCGGCAATCTCGTATCGGCGGGCGTGCGGCTGATACCGCTCGGCCAGTCCGACGGGCAGCTCGCCATCGCCGCGCTCGAGGGCGTCGTGGCGGCAACCGCGAGCGCCGTGCTGGCGACGCCGCTGGAGGATATCGGCACCGCCGCGCCGCTCCTCGACTGGTGCTCGATGCGTCACGAAACGCAATATACGAGGCTCTTCCGCTCATGAACCGATCTCATCACGGCCCTCTGCGCGTCGGCATCGGCGGCCCGGTCGGCTCGGGGAAGACCGCGCTGGTGGATCGCCTGTGCAAGCATATGCGCGAGCGCTACGCCATCGCCGTCGTCACCAACGACATCTATACCAAAGAGGATGCGGAGTTCCTGATACGCTCGGGCGCGCTCGCGGCGGAGCGCATCACCGGCGTCGAGACCGGCGGCTGCCCGCACACGGCGATCCGCGAGGACGCCTCGATCAACCTCGCCGCCGTGGCCGAGATGAGCCAGCGCTTCCCCGGGCTCGACCTGATCTTCGTCGAATCCGGCGGCGACAATCTCGCCGCGACCTTCAGCCCGGAGCTGGCCGATCTGACCATTTACGTGATCGACGTGTCCGCCGGCGACAAGATCCCGCGCAAGGGTGGGCCGGGCATCACGCGCTCCGATCTCCTGGTGATCAACAAGATCGACCTCGCGCCGCTGGTGGGGGCGAGCCTCGAGGTGATGGACCGCGATGCGCGCAAGATGCGCGGCGAGCGTCCTTTCCTCTTCACCAATCTGAAGCAGAACCAGGGCGTCGCCGAGATCGCCGGCTTCATCGCCCGCTCTGGCGGGCTCGAACCGGCCGCCTAGGCTCGAGCCGCCCGCGATTTCAGCCGAGTGCGAGAGTGCGAGCGCTCTGCGCCGCGCGTTGCCCGCGCGCCGATGCGGCGGTGCTCGCGGTCGAGATCGTCGATGATGGCTTGGCCGTTCTCCAGCAGGAAGGCGCGCAGCCGAGAATGCACCGGCAAAAGCGGCATGTTGCGCCGATGCGCCACAAACCAGGAACGCATCAAAGGAAAACCCTCGATGGCGAGCGTCGTCATCATGCCGAGGCCGAGCTCGAGGCCGATGGTGTGCTGCGAGATGAGCGCGATGCCCATGCCGGCCATGACCGCCTGCTTGATCGTCTCGTTGCTGCTGGTTGTGAGCGCGATCTTCAACGTCACCCCGGCATGCTCGACGAAACGCTCGAGCAGCGATCGCGTGCCGGAGCCTTCCTCGCGCACCACCAACGGCTCGCGGGCGAGCACGCTCACCGGCAGACGCGGCAATCCCGCGAGCGGATGGTCGGGCGCGGCGGCAATGACCGAGGGATGGGAAGCGAAGGGCTCCGCCGCCACATCCACGCCGTCGAGCGGTCGGCCCATGATGGCGAGGTCGATCTCGCCTTTCACCAGCGCCTCGTTGACCCAGCGGCGGTTGCCGTCCCTGAGGTTGATGGCGATCGCCGGATAGGCGGCGCGGAAGCGTGCGAGCATGTGCGGCACGATGTATTTCGCG
>DASWFH010000105.1:0-15323 GCA_036394355.1 Allostellaceae bacterium
TCGAGCACGTTGGGCGGCACCGCCCGTACCATGTCGGTGTCGATGTAGCCGGGCGCGATCGCGTTGACGGTGACGCCGCGGCCGGCGCCTTCCTGAGCGAGCGCCTTGGTGAAGCCGTGGATGCCCGACTTCGCCGCCGCATAGTTCACCTGGCCATACTGGCCCGCCTGCCCGTTGATCGAGCCGATGTTGACGATGCGGCCGAAGCGGCGCTCGCGCATGCCGTCGATCACCAGCCGGCACATGTTGAAGCAGGAGGTGAGGTTGGTGGCGATGACCTCGTTCCACTGCTCGGGCGACATCTTATGCAGCACGGCGTCGCGGGTGATGCCGGCATTGTTGACGAGGATGTCGATCGGGCCGACCTCCTGCTCGATCTGCTTGACCCCCGCCTCGCACGACTTGAAGTCGGAGACGTCGAACTTGAAGGATTGGATATCGGTCTCGCGCGTGCACTTGCGCGCCGCCTCCTCGTTGCCGCCATAGGCCGCCGCCACCTTGTACCCGGCGTTCTTCAGCGCCACGGAGACCGCGCGCCCGATGCCGCGCGTCCCGCCCGTCACGATCGCTACCCGTGCCATCTTGACCTCCCTTGCCTTTTTGCCGGCGCTTCGTCCGAGCCGCCGGGCCCGCACCGCCGGTTTTCGCACTCGCGCTCAGCCGCGCTCCACGCACATGGCGATGCCCATGCCGCCGCCGATGCACAGCGTCGCCAGGCCCTTCTTCGCGTTGCGCTTGCCCATCTCGTGCAGCAGCGTGACGAGAACACGCGCGCCCGAGGCGCCGATGGGGTGGCCGAGCGCGATGGCGCCGCCATTGACGTTCACCTTCTCGGGATCAAAGCCCAGGTCCTTGTTGACCGCGCAGGCCTGCGCCGCGAACGCCTCGTTGGCCTCGATGAGATCGAGATCGCCGACCTTCCAGCCGGCGCGCTCCAGCGCCTTGCGGCTCGCCGGGATCGGGCCGGTGCCCATGATCGCCGGATCGACGCCGGCGGTCGCCCAGGAGACGATGCGCGCAAGCGGCTTGACGCGGCGCCGCTGCGCCTCCTCCGCGGTCATCAGCACCACCGTCGCCGCGCCGTCATTGATGCCCGACGCGTTGCCAGCCGTGACGGTGCCGTTCTTGTCGAAGGCGGGCCGCAGCTTGGCCAGCGTCTCCATGGTCGTGCCGTGCTTCGGGTATTCGTCGTTCTCAACGACGACATCGCCCTTGCGCCCGGCGATCTTAACTGGAACGATCTCGTCCTTGAAGCGCCCGGATTTCTGCGCCGCCTCGGCGCGCGACTGCGAGCGCATGGCGAGCTGATCCTGCTGCTCGCGCGTGATCTGCCAGCGCTGTGCGACGTTCTCTGCGGTGTTGCCCATGTGATAGCCGTTGAAGGCATCCCACAAGCCATCCTTGATCATGGTATCGACGAGATCGGCATCCCCCATCTTGACACCGTTGCGCAGATGGATGCAGTGCGGCGCCTGGCTCATGCTCTCCTGCCCGCCGGCGATGACGATCGCGGAATCGCCGTTGCGGATCGCCTGATACCCGAGCGCCACGGCGCGCAAGCCCGAGCCGCAAAGCTGGTTAATGCCGTAAGCCGTCACCTCATAGGGGATGCCGGCGCCGATGGCGGCTTGGCGCGCCGGGTTCTGGCCTTCACCCGCCGAGAGAATCTGCCCCATGACGACCTCGGACACTTCCTTGGCATCGATGTTGGCCCGACGCATCGCCTCAGCGATGGCGACCTGCCCGAGATAGTGCGCGGACACCGAGCTGAGGCCGCCGTTGAACGAACCGACCGGAGTGCGCGCTGCGCCGGCAATGACGATCTCTGTCATCGAAGTGTCCTCATGCTGGGGGTGCCACGTTCCACCGTATCTAAATAGTCCTCTGCCGGGAGTTTGGGAACAGGCCCTTGCTGCCCGGCCGTTCCCCAAAGGTTAGCGGCAGCACACGACCGTGGATTGATTTGGCTCAATCTCGCCGCTTTTTGCGGCGCCGCGACGGGCGCAACGCTCCGTGCCCGAGCAGCCAGCGTGCGAGCGGCTGCCATACCGCCGCCGGCGCCTCACGCGCCACCATCATGCCGATATGACCAAGCGGGGGGGTGAGCCGGTCCGAGCCGCGCAGCCCGTCGGCCAGCGCCGCTGCCGTGGCCGGGGGCACGATGCGATCCTGGGCTGGCACGACCACCAGGCTCGGCACCGCCACCCGCGCGGGCAGGACCGGCCGGGCGGCGACCTGCCAGCGGCCGCGTCCCGGCGTGTTGTCGCCATACCAGCCGCCGAGGCACTCCAGCGCCACCGGCAGGGCGAGCGGGACCCCATCATTGAGCCAATCCTCGACGGCAACGAAATCGCGCTCCTCGGCGCTGCCTTCCGCCAGGGCGGCGAAGCGGCTGAACTTGCGCAGCGCCAGCAGCGGATCGAGCGCCGCGAACAGCATCTGCAGCACGTCGACCGGCACCTCGCCCAGCGCGACGAAGCCTCGCGCCAGCGGCTCGGCGAGCTCGCCCAGGAGCCGCGCCTGCCCGGGACGCTCGGCGTGAAAATCCCAGGGCGTGGCGAGCAGCGCCAGGCACGAGACGAGTCGCGGACGGCGCTGCGCCAGCGCGAGGGCGAGGAGCCCGCCCATGCAGTAACCGACCACCGCAACCGGTGTCCCGGCTGCCATCGCCGCGGCCTCTCCGGCGGCCTCCAGCCGTCCGGCGATGTAGTCGGTCAGGTTGAAGCGCCGCTCGGTCGCGTCTGGCCGCCCCCAATCGACCAGCAGCGGCCGCAGCCCCACGCCGGCGAGGTAGCGCAACAGGCTCTTGCCCTCGGCGAGATCGAGGATATAGGCGCGGTTCACCAGCGACGGCACGACCAATACCGGGGCGCCGCCGGTCGGGCCGTAATCGACGAGCCGCGAGGACCCGTCGCGCCACAGCACGGGCGGATCGACCAGGGCGCGGCGGTAGGGATGGCGGCGGTAGCGCTCGAGCCCGCGCAGGAAGATGTCGGCACGCGACCTCAGCTCGGCGTCGACCGCAGCGGCGAAATCGTCAGGAGGAACGTCGGCGACGCTTTGGCGCAGCGCGCTTGCGGCCCGGGCGAGCTCCGGCTTCCAGGGCAGCGAGCCGCTTCTCAACAGCGCCAATGCGGCGCGCGAGCTCGCCCAGGCCGTCGCTGCGCTCGCGAGATGCAGCGGCAGCGGCCGCGGCCCCAGCCGTCTGAGGCCGGCCTCGCCCATCAGCTGTTCCCGGCGGCCAAGCCATCGGCGTCAGCTCGCCGACCACGCGGGCAAAGACGCCGGCGAGATCGGGATCTGCTGCCATGGCGATCAGCTGATCCTGCCACAGGTCGACATACCTCTTGGCAAGGCTCGCAAGGTCCGGCGGTGCCGCCATGAGGACCGAGTATATCGACGGCGCAGGGTAAAAACCAGCGCGGGCCCGGCGCATTCTGCATTGCAGCATCCCCTTGTAAAAGCTGTTATGCTCAATAATTCGCCAGCGCATCGCGCGTGGCGGCTGGAAGGAATCGATATGAACGACAAGGTTGGCGCCCAGACGCCGCCGGTGGTCATCAAGAAATACGCCAACCGGCGTCTCTACAACACGGCCACCAGCAGCTACGTCACCCTCGACGATCTGAGCCATATGGTTAAGGCAGGCAGCGAGTTCGTCGTCTACGATGCCAAGACCGGCGAGGACATCACACGCGCGGTGCTGACGCAGATTATCGTCGAGGAGGAGCAGAAAGGGCAGAACCTGTTGCCGATCAGCTTCCTGCGGCAGCTCATCAGCCTCTATGGCGACAGCATGCAATGGCTGGTCCCGCGCTATCTCGAGCACGCCATGACGACCTTCGCGCACAACCAGGAGCAGATGCGCAAGAACCTGCAGGAGGCATTCGGCGGTCTCTTCCCCTTCGGCCCGCTCGAAGAGATGGGCAAGCAGAACCTGGCGCTGTTCGAAAAGACGATGAAGATGTTCTCGCCCTTCCCGGCCATGAGCCCGACCGATAGCCCACGCACCGAGAAGCCGCCGGAGGAGCGTCCCGGCGATGCCAGCCTCAAGGAGCTCACCGACCGGCTCAACATGCTGCAGCAGCAGATCGAGGCGCTGGGCAAGACGCGGAAAGAGTAGCGCGTGCTGCGGCTCATGCCACCGGGCGAACGCGTCAAGGCGATCCTCGACGCGCACGGGTGTCAAGCCTTGCACCAATTAGGGCGTAGCTAGTCTAGGCTCGGCGGCGCCTTCTCAGGAGGCCGCGGCCTCGCGGCGGACACGGCCCTCATCCGCCTTGATCCAGGGCCGCTCCATCACCGGCTTGCCGATGAAGTAGCCTTGCAGGTAGCCGACACCCTCGCGGCGCAGGATGGCCGCCTCGCGCGCCGTCTCCACGCATTCGGCGACCGTGGCGAGGCCGAGGCCATTGGCGAGACCCACGAGGTGGCGCAGGAACACCTGATTGTCGTAGTTCTGGCCGAGATTGCGGATGAAGGAGCCGTCGATCTTCACGGTGTCGACGGCGAGCGTCTGGAGATGGCGCAGGGATGTGAAGCCCGCGCCGAAATCGTCGAGCGCGATGCGGCAGCCGAGCTCGCGCAAGGCGCCGACGAAACGCGCGGATTCCTCGAAGTCATGCAGCGCCGCGGTCTCGGTGATTTCGACGACGAGCCGGCGGGCGAGCTCGGGCTTGCCCCGGAGAAGCGTGGTGATCGCACGCAGCCAGGCATAGTCGGTCGCAGTCAGCCCGGAGATGTTGAAGCCGAGGCGGATCCCGGGATTGGCGGCGACTTCGGCGACGGCACGCTCGAGCACGTAGCGGTCGATGGTGCGGATGAACCCAAGCTGCTCGATGATCGGCATGAAGTCACCGGCGGCGACATTGTTGCCGTCCTCGTCGATCATGCGGAGCAGGCATTCGTAGTAGTCGACGACGCCGGTATCGGCGGCGACCACCGGCTGAAAGGCGAAGACAAGCCGGTCGTCGCGCAGCGCGCGCTGCACGCGTTCGCCCAGCGCCATGCCGAGCCGGTGCTGGCGGTACTGCTCCTCGGAGAGACGATAGGGCACGAAGCAGTTGCGGCCGGCGCGCTTGGCCTCGGTGAGCGCGGTCTCGGCGCGCGTCATCACCTCGTAGCTCGTCTTGGCCTGCTCGGGAAAGGTAGCGCTGCCGATCGAGACGGTAGCATAGACCGGGCCCGAGGCGGTCATGATGGGCACATGACTCACCGCGGCGAGGATCTTCTCCGCGGCAATCGCGACGTGCTCTTCCGGGCAATTCGCGAGCACGATGCCGAAGCGGTCGCCGCCGACGCGGCCGATCACGTCGCTAACGCGCAGGCTGCGGTCGAGCCGCTGGCCGATGGCGACGATCACCGCATCGGCTGGCTCATAGCCAAGCGCATCGTTGATCGCCGCGAGCTTGTCGATGCCGACGGCGAGATAGGCGCCGGCGCTGCCCGAGCGCACGCTCGAGGAAACGATGTGATCGAGCGCCTCGCGCAGGCGCCGCTTGTTGAAGTGACCCGTGAGCTCGTCGTAATTGGCGGCCTGCTCCAGCTTGAGCTCGTGCGCCTTGCGGCTGTTGATGAGGCGCCACACGCCATGCATCTTGACGGGACGCCCGACCTCGTCGAACAGCGCCGTCCCGCGGTCGTGCACCCAGGCGAAGCCGCCGCTCTCGGCGCGGATGCGGTATTCGCAGTCGAAGGCGGCGTGACCGGTCCAATGCGCGTTGAGCCGCTGCTGGCGCAGCAGCAGGTCATCGGGGTTGAGCCGCCCGGCCAGCGCGCGTCCCGACGCGATCACGCTCGCATCGGCGATGCCGAGCATGACGGCGACCGAGCCGTGCCAGGTGATGGTGTCGGTGACGAGATCCCAGTCGTAGGCCACGTCGCCCGCGGCGGTCAGAGCGGCGTGCAGGCGTTGCGGCTCGCGGTCGACCGAGGTCATGTTCAGGTCGCTCATCTGCTGCTGTGGTCGAACGGCCAACTCATGGCGCGGACCGGCGAATTCCAAGGCCGATCGTAGAAGCCAACCACTTTACGAAAGCTTAAATTGGAAACGAACGAATTCTGTACTTAAGAGGGCGTGTGCGCGTCGAGAAAGGGCAGGACGGCTTGGTTAAATTCTCTTGACATTACTTGTGTGAAGCAGTGCCCGCCTTGGGGGAAGAACTTGACCTCCGCCCCGGGAATGCGGCGCGCCAGCTCCTCGGAGAAATAAGCGGGGGTGACGACATCGTCCTGCGCCGCGACAATGAGCGTTGGCGTGCGGATGCGGGACAGCTCGCTGCTGCGGTCGAAGGCGAGGATCGCGTCGATGCGGCTCAGGACGATTTCCGGCGGCGAGAAGGTGGCGAGCAGCTGCGCCTCGAGCTGCCGCAACCGCTCATTGTTGCGCGAGATCCAGAAGCTCGGATAGAGCAGCAGGGTCCCCGCCTGCAGGTATGTCGCCGGGCCGAGCCGCGCCAGGATTTCGCGGCGCAGCGCGAAGAGGCGGCGGAAATACGCGTCGGCCTTGGTCCAGCTCGCGGCGATCACCACGCTGGCAAGCCGTTGCGGGTGCTCGAGCGCCAAGACCTGCGCCATCGCCCCACCGGTCGAGTGGCCGACGATATGCGCCTTGGCAATGCCGAGCGCGTCCATCAGCTGCACCACATCGCCGGCCATATGCTCGACGGTATAGGCGGTCCGGGTGTGATCGCTCTGGCCGATGCCGCGATGATCATGCAGTACCACCTCGAAGCTCTTGGCGAAGGCGGAAACCTGGTCGCGCCAATAGGCGCCGTGGCCGTTCAGGCCGCTGATAAAGAGGACGGGGAAGCCAGCGCCATGCCGCTCGTAATGGATGTGGCAGTCGCCGATCGAAATGCGCGGCATAGGCCAGAGGTCCGGCTGCGTGGCTGTCGTGCTGGTTAAACATCCCGGCAGCGGCGATGTCAAACTACTCGCGCAACGGACAGCCATGCGCAAGCCGCAGATGGGGCGCCCGGTGCAACGGCGCATGATCGCGCGTCCGATCGCGCCAAGATTGATGCTCCGCAGCCCGGCGTCCGCCCGCACTACGCGCGTTCGCCGGCGCGATGCGAAGCCTGCGGTCTCGCGGAACCTGATCACGCAGTGAGTGTTAATGGTCGAGCGGCCGAACCAATAAATTCTGTTCGCGGCGCGCTGTCGGGGGGTATTCGCGCGGCCGCGCGAGAGCCGCGAGCCGGTTGGAAGGATGCGGAAGCGCAATGGCCGAAAACTGCACCTGCTCGGCATTTTTCGACGATTCGCGGCGGACTCCAATGTCGGGCGGGCGGCGGCATCGCTCTACCCAAGGTTACGCGCCGACATCCGACAGTAAACTGCAGGGTCCAGCAGCCATTGCGGGAGTTTCTGTGCGTTTTAGCAATCAACAACTTATGTTGTATTACGGTGACGGACGCCAAAACTGGTTGAAACCAGCGCGATTGACGCCTACTTTTACTTCTCGTCGCGACACTCCGCGTAAATTCCTGGCTTCCTTGGTGTCCGACGCCCAGCACCTTCAGACGATCGCACTTTGCCCTAACGGCTTGTCGGCCGCCCTCCGGCGACCTGACCGTCCCCTTTCTGCCCCGCTGCCAACCCCATGAGTGCGACCGAAATGAAGAGAACAACGAGCCGGACACAGGACATCGATCGCCATGTCGGTGCTCGGATCCGCGAACGCCGGATCATGCTCGGCCTGACCCAGCAACAGCTCGCCGATCTCATTGGCGTCACCTACCAGCAGGCGCACAAATACGAGCGCGGCATCAACCGGGTCTCCGCCGGCAGACTGTTCGAGATCGCTCGGGTCCTCAGCGTCCCCGTGAGCTATTTTTTCGAGGGCCTCGACAATCAGAGCGGGCGTCCCGTCAGCCCGCGCGAGCGCATGTGCCTGGAGCTGGCGCGCAACTTCGCGCAGATCCCCAACGAGCGGCATCAGGAGGCGCTGAGTCAGCTGGCGCGCGCCCTGGCGACCCAGCACTGATGACGCGGCGCAACGCTGCAACAGACCGAGAGGGATCCGCGGCGAGCGCTGCTTGGCGCCCGATGGCGACGCGGGGCAACGCGAGGGCTTTTCGACGGCGTCAAACAGGATGATTTAGCAACCGCCTGCGGCCGGACGCCGCCCAAACGGGTCGCCCGACAGCGCCGCTGGCGTGCCTTGTCCGTGCGATCGAGCCTAGACCGGCGGCGGGCGCCGGCGCACCAGGCCCATGATCAAGGCGATGACGAAAATGACGATGAAGATGAAGAACAGTATTTGGGCAATGCCTGCCGCCGTCGAGGCAATGCCGCCAAAACCCAGGATCCCCGCGATGATCGCGATGACCAGGAAGACCACCGCCCAATAGAGCATCCGTGACCTCCGTTTGTCGGCCCGCCGCCTGCGGCGAGCGTGCAGAGGGGGAACACGGCTTTTCGCCCACCGGTTCCTTAGCCGCGCTCCGGTCACATCACTGCGCTCGACGTACAGGGCGCCGCCGGAGCTGTCGATAGCGCTTGCCTGCAACCCTGCGGCAATTCCATTATGCAGAAGGCTGGCTTTACGTTTTTCCGTGAGGATAAGCCACCCGGGGGTGTTAACCCTGTAGTCGTGCTCGGCCGCTCATGCGCGGCCTCGTCCCTGGCGTCAACGCATCGCGCCCTTCCGAAAGCGAGTCTCAATGTCCACGCCTGACCTTACGGTCGCCGCCCGCCTCATTGCCAAGCTTCTCGCCCATCGTCAGACACCCCCTGAGGAGGTGGTTGGCGTCATCCGTAGCGTCCACACGGCGTTGTCGCGCCTGAGCGAGCACGATGCCGTCGCGACCACGCCGGTAGCGAAGTCCGACCAGCTGCCGGCGACGCCGGCACCGCGGCGCGCGCGGCGGCTGCCCGAGGAGACGGCGCCGCCGGAAGATGCGGCCCCAGCCGCACCACCGGCAACACCGAAGCTGGTGCGACGCGCCGACGTCATGGCCGCGCCGGCCCCGGCGGCGACACCGCCGATCGCACCAGCCCCCCAAGGTGCGGTGCGCGGGGTGGTGAAATGGTTCGATCCCCGCGCCGGCAAGGGCGCGCTGCGCCTGCCGGGTTTCTCCGGCGACGTCCTTTTCGAAGCCCGCATCCTCGCCGATTCGGGCATTGCGCGGCTGTTCAAGGGGCAGGAAGTGGAGGCCACGATCCTCGGCGGCAACGGCCGTCCGCCGCAGGTTCAGCGAATCACGCTGCCGGGCAGCGCGGCCGCCACGCCAGTGGGCGCCGGCGTGGTGCACAGCCGGCGCGCCAAGCCGGTGCTGGTCGAGCTCAAGCGCGAGGCGCTGCGTCGCGCCGGCGCGCGGGCCGAGGCCGAGCATCTGCTCGGGCCCAGCCGCTCCCGCTAGCTGCAGCAAGGGCGGCGCCGCTCACCGCCCGCCGAAGGCCCGCGCCGAGGCGGCACGCGGGTCGCGCGCGGGCCAGCGCCCGGCATCCACCTGATGGAAGAAATCGTCGCAGAGCCGGTTGAACAGCGCCGGCTCTTCGATGTTGAGGGTGTGCCCGGTATTGGGCAGCATCGCCAGCGCCGCGCTCGGGATGGTGCGCTTCAGCAGCAGAGCCGGCTCGAGACAGGGCCAGTCCTCGTCACCGGTAGCGATCAGCACGGGCAGCGCCAACTTCGCCATCGCCGGCACGAGGTCGTAGAGCGACGGGCGGCGCGCCTGCACGCCGCGCAAGGTCATGGCCGCCCCCACCGCCGAATGCTCGCCGAGCTGGCGCGCGAATTCGCCCCAGCCGCGCGGATCCTTGTTCTGGAACTGCACGCGCATGGGATTGACGGCGTAGCCCGACGCGAAGGGTGCCATGCCGCGCTCGTCGAGCCATGCGGCGGTCTTCTCCGCCTCCTGCTGGAACTGCGTGCGTGCCGCCGGGTCCGTGGTTGAGCCGTGGCCGCAGCCGCCCAGCACCAGCGAGCGAGCACGCTCGGTATAGGCCATGCCGAAATGCAGCGCGGCATAGCTCCCCATGGAGATGCCGACGATATGCGCCGGGGCGATGCCGAGCGCGTCGAGCACAGCGCGGATGTCGTCGCGCGCGCGGTCCTGCGAATAGCACTCGAGCCGCGCCGGAACGTCGGACGGCGGATAGCCGCGTGCGTTGAAGGCGACGGCGCGATAGCGCCGGGCGAAATAGCGCAGCTGCGGCTCGTAGCTGCGATGATCGCCCGCGAACTCATGCACGAAGACGATGGGCGTGCCGGAGCCGGCCTCCTCGTAGTACAGCTGGATGCCGTCGTCGGTGGCGATGTGGGGCATTTGCGTACTTTTGCTTACATCACGGCGCCGCGATGGGCCGCGCCGCCGTCGATGGTGATGATCGTTCCGGTGGTGTAGCCGGAGAGATCGGAAGCCAGGAAAGCGACCGTCGCCGCGATTTCCTCGGGCTTGGCGGCGCGGCCGAAGGGCATGGGCTTGACCAGCTCCTGCCAGCGCCCGGCATCGCCGAGGCGGTCCTGCGCGCGCTTCTTCAGGAGCGTGACCAGGCGATCGGTCGCGACCGGCCCGGGATTGATGCCGACCACGCGCAAGCCGGCATCGGGCGCGGCCGCGCCGAGCGCACGGGTAAAGGCCATGAGCGAGGCGTTGCCCGTGCTGCCGGCGATATAGGCGGCGTCGAGCTTCTCGCCGGCGCTGCCGATGATGTTGACGATGACGCCGCGCCGCCGGCTCTTCATCTGCGCGAAATAGGCGCGCGCCAGGTTGACGTAGCCGAACACCTTGAGGTCCCACGCCTGGCGCCAGCGCGCCTCGTCGATCTCCTCGATCGTGCCGCCGGGAATGGCGCCGGCGTTGTTGACGAGGATGTCGATGTCGGGGAAATCGCGCGCCAGGCCGCGCGCCGCGTCGCCCTGGCTCAGATCGAGCGGCACGACGGCGACGGCAACGTTGTGCTGAGCGCGGATGTCGTCGCGGGCGGTCGCGAGGTCGGCGGCGGTGCGCGCCACCAGCACGAGATCGCACCCCTCCGCCGCGAGCGCGCGCGCCGTGGCGCGCCCGATGCCCTTGGAGGCGCCGGTGATGAGCGCCTTGCGGCCGCCGAGATCGAGGTCCATCGCATCCCTCCCATGCGCTTCTGCGCGGCACCCACTATGCGGCAGAACCGCCGGCCATGCCATATTGCCGGGGACAGCGAAGGAGAAGCCCCCATGACCGAGACCGCTCTCATCGTCGGCGCCGGCAGCGGCCTCAGCGCCGCGCTCGCCCGCCTCTTCGCCACGGAGGGCATGCGTGTCGCGCTGGCGGCGCGCCGGACGGACAAGCTCGCGCCGCTGCTGCGCGAGACCGGCGCCAGCGCCTATCGCTGCGACGCCAGCCGGCGCGTCGAGGTCGACGCGCTGTTTGCCGCGCTCGCCGCCGAGCTCGGCGCGCCCGACCTCGTCGTCTACAACGCCAGCCCGCGCGCCCGCGGCAGCATCACCGAAGTCGATCCCGACGAGGCGCTGGAGGCGCTGATGGTGGGCTGCTATGGCGGCTTCCTGGTGGCGCAGGCCGCCGCGCGCGCCATGCTGGCGCGCGGGCATGGCACGATCCTCCTCACCGGCGCATCGGCGAGCGTCAAGGGCTATGCGCGCTCGACCCCCTTCGCCATGGGCAAGTTCGGCCTGCGCGGCCTGGCGCAGAGCCTGGCCCGCGAGCTGGCGCCGCAGAACATTCATGTCGGCCATTTCGTCATCGACGGCGGCATCGGCCAGCCGGGCGACCCGCGCGCCGGCGGGCGCGGCCCCGATAGCCTGCTCGACCCGAACGCCATAGCCGCGGAGTATCTCCACCTCCACCGCCAGCCCCGCAGCGCCTGGACCTGGGAGGTCGAGCTTCGCCCCTGGGTCGAGACGTTCTGACAGCTGACCGAGGCCGCCCGTGCCGCCCGTGCCGCGTCGTCGCCGCAACCCTGGGCCCGGCAAAAAAATGGGCCGCGGTGAAGCGGCCCAAGTTTAGGGAGGAAACGCCCTAAGGGCGTCCGGGCGTGGATGTGGCGGCTGCCGGCGCGCCAGGCAACCTGCCATGGCGCATACCAGCCTTGCGCCTACCGCCCGCGCGACATTGTCGCAGATGCGCGCCGCATGGCCGCAATATATAATAGATATATTGCATATAATAGCACCACATACGTGTATATTTCGCTGCGGTACCACCGGGCGGTTTCGCAGGCCGCCTTCGGCCGTCGTAAGCACCCTTTAATCGTGCTGGGCTAAGTCTTTCTAGCCACAGCAGGCGTGGCATGACCCAAGGCGCTGCGTCCATGGCCGAGCGGCGGGAAACCCGTTCCGAGGAGGTCTCCGAAAAAATCGGCGTCGTCTTCAAGACGCCGCTGCCGCTCCTCGCCTCCGTCGTCAATGGCTGGCTGTGCGTCGCCGTCCTATGGCAGGCCCTCGCGGCACCGTTGCTGCTGGGTTGGGCGCTCGCCCTCACCGCCTGCTCGCTGGCCCGCTTCTGGCTGTGGTACGCCTATCGCCGGCGCCAGCCGGCGGCGAGCGAAGCGCGCAAATGGTGGGGTCGCTGGTTCACCATTGGCGCGCTCGCGACCGGCTGCCTGTGGGGCGCGGCGGCGTCGGTCGTGCTGCTCACCGACGACATCGTCTATCACGGCTTCCTGGTGATGGTGCTGGCCGGCATGGCCGCCGGCTCGGTGGCGGCCGACGCGCCCTATCTCCCTGCGTTCTATGCCTTCCTGCTGCCGATGGGCACGCCGCTCTTCCTTGCCCTCCTCGCCCGCGGCGACGGCCCGCACGCCGCGACGGGCGCGATGGTGCTGCTGTTCCTCGCCACCGTGGCGACCATCGGGCGCAGCCTCAACCGCTCGCTGGCGACCAACATCCGGCTCATGTTCGAGAAGACGCGGCTCGCGGAAGAGCTGGCCAAGGCGCGCGACGCGGCCGAGGCCGCCGGACGCACCAGATCCGCCTTCCTCGCGAATATGAGCCACGAGATCCGCACGCCGATGCACGGCATCATCGGCATGATCAATCTGCTGCTGCAGACCCCGCTCGACGAGCACCAGCGCGAGCACGCCGAGCTCGTCCGCGAGCTCACCGACGGCCTGATGACCATCATCAACGACATCCTCGATGTCTCGAAGCTCGAGGCCGGTCGCCTCGAGTTCGAGGTCATCGACCTCGAGATCGCCGAGGTCGTGCGCCAAGTGCTGGAGCTCATGGGGCCGAAGGCGGTGCAGAAGAACCTGGTCTTGCGCGCCGACATCGACGAGGGGGCGCGCCAGACCCTGCGCGGCGACCCGACCCGGATCCGGCAGATCCTGCTGAACCTGGTGAGCAACGCGATCAAGTTCACCGAGCGGGGCAGCATCGTCACCAGGGTCCACTGCGCGGAGGCCCACCCGCACGGGGTGGTGCTGCGCGTCGAGGTCGCGGACACCGGCATCGGCATCCCCGACGACGTGGTCGGCAACCTTTTCGCCAAATTCACGCAGGCCGACCAGAGCATCGCCCGCCGCTTCGGCGGCACCGGTCTCGGCCTGGCGATCTCCAAGCAGCTGGTCGAGGCGATGGGCGGCCAGATCGGCGTCGACAGCCGCGTCGGCTCCGGCAGCCGGTTCTGGTTCACGCTGCCCCTGGCGGTCGCGGTGGCGACGGCGCCGGGAGCCGCGGCGGCGGCGGCGCCTCCGGCGAGCGCGGCGAAGCCGGGCGGCGGCAAGCGCATCCTGCTCGCCGAGGACGTGCTCATCAACCAGATCATCGCCATCGAGATGCTGAAAACCGCGGGCTACCAGGTCGACGTCGCGGACAACGGCATCGAGGCCGTCGACGCGGTCGAGCATCAGCCTTACGACCTCATCTTGATGGACGTGCACATGCCGTCGATGGACGGTCTCGGCGCGACGCGCAAGATCCGCGCGCTCGGGCCGCCGCGCGGCCAGATTCCCATCATCGCGCTCACCGCCGACGCGGTCGCCGGCGTGCGCGAGCAGTATCTCGCCGCCGGCATGGACGACTTCCTGTCCAAGCCGTTCAACCGGTCCGAGCTCCTCGCCGTGGTCGAGCGCTGGGTCGCCGGCGTCGCCGACGCCACGGCGGCGCCTGCGCCTGCGGCCGGGCCGGCGGCGCCGAGCGCGGTGCTCGATGCCGCCAAGATCCGCGAGCTCGAGGACATCATGTCGCGGGAGGAGTTCGCCAAATTGATGAACACCTGGCTCGACAGCACGCGCGAGAGGGTCGACCAGATCGTCAGCCTCGCCGAGAGCGGCAACCTCGCCGCGATCCGGCCGCACGCGCATAACCTCGTCAGCACGGCGGGCGGCTTCGGCGCGATGCAGCTGTCCGACCTGGCGCGGCGCCTCGAAGAGGCCTGCTACGGCGGGAATGTCGCGGCGGTGCGCGAGCTCGCCCAGGCGATCGGCGCGGCGGCCGGACCCGCGCGCGAGGCGGTGCGCGCTTGCCTCGCGCCGGCCGGCGCATGACGATAAAGAACAGCGCCGCGACAAGAGCAAGGTGATCATCGGCGTCGATGACACGCCCGAGAACCTGCCGCTGCCCGGGCATGTCGCCCGGCGGGCGAGAACCCGACGCAGTTGTCCTGGGATCGGGAAGAGCAAGTGGTCGCCGACCCGAAGCTGCTGCTCGTTGCGGTCCACGCCGTCAATCATTGGACCTTCGACGAGATCGTCGCGACCTATACGCTGTCGAAAGCAGAGTGCATCCGCATGCTTGCCTGCCTCGACAAACTCGGCATCATCGATTTGCTGCCGAACAACAAGATCCGGGTGCGGGTCGCGCAGAATTTCTCCTGGTTGCCGGCTGGCCCCATCCAGCAGTATTTCCGCGCGCGCGTGCAGCACGACTTCCTGCAATCCCGGTTCGATCAGAGCGGCGAGCTGATGCTGTTCGTGAGCGGCATGCTTTCACGATCGAGCAATGCCGCGATCCAGAGCCGGATACGAAGGCTAGCGGCCGAACTCGCCGAGCAGCACCACCAGGATCTGGCGTTGCCGCTCGCCGAACGCTTCGGCACCGCCCTGATCCTGGCCATGCGGCCATGGACACCGGAATCCTTCAAGCGCTTGCAGCGAAAATAGCCGTGAGCGCGCCCTGCGCGAAGGGCGGCATGCGGCTCGCGAAGTCCTTGTCGACGTCGCAGCAAAAGCGCCGCAGCGAACGCAAGGCTTTCCAAGAACCGACCGGGTCTCCCTGGTAACATGCGCGCGTGAATCGTGGAAAACCGCCGTCCGCCAATCCAGCGATGCAGTCAAAGCGGCATTCGAGGCGCGCCGGTCACAGCTCAGCCAGAAGAGGAGACCCATGACGCCTTTTTCCCGACGCGACATTCTTGCGCTCGGAGCCGCCGGAGGAG
>DASWFH010000106.1:0-12823 GCA_036394355.1 Allostellaceae bacterium
CGGGGCGCTGCCGCGTCGCGGCGCCTTGACGATGCGCACGGCATCGCGTGCGGCGCCGCTCCTAACATCGCCCCGTCCTCGTGCAACGCAGACCCATCCCATCTCCCAGACAGGCTCCTAAGCGTGGCCGGCGTCGCCCGACAGGGCGATGGGGTCGATGCCGAGCTTGGCCAGCGCTCGCTGCCATTTGTCCTTGAAGTCGTCGCCGAAGACGATGCCCTCGTCGGCGGCGACGTGCAGCCAGCCATTGGCCTGGATCTCGGCGTCGAGTTGGCCCGGCCCCCAGCCGGCATAGCCCAGCGCCAGCAGGCTGCGCCGCGGCCCGCCGCCGCGGCCGATCGCGCGCAGGATGTCGAGCGTCGCCGTCAGCGCCATGTTGCCGCCGACGGTGATCGTGCCTTCCTCGGTGTAGTCGTCCGAGTGCAGCACGAAGCCCCGGCCGGATTCGACCGGCCCGCCGAAATGCACATGCGCCTTGCCGGCGAGCCCGGCGGCGGCGATGCCGAGCTGGCTGAGCAACTCGGGAAGCGTCAGCGACTCGATGAGCTTGTTGACCACCAGCCCCATGGCGCCGTCCTCGTTGTGGGCGCACAGCAAAATGACCGACCGCTCGAAGCGGCGGTCCTGCATCTGCGGCATGGCGATGAGCATGTGGCCGGCGAGCGAGGTCAAGGGATAGCCTTCATTGATCGCCTTTCACATAGACGCCCTCTAGAACGCTTGCAAGCATGCTTGATCCGCCGAGCGACTCCCGGGTGACGACTTTGTTACAGCGGCAATCCCGGCAAAAGCCTATATAAACGGACGTGTCGGAGCTTCGTCATGAGGAATAAACCGGCGGTGGTCCGCGGCGCCAAATGGTTGACCGCGCTGGCTTTTGCCTTGGCGTGGCTTGGCACGGGCCCGGCGCAGGCGGCAGGGGCCGCGTCCGACTGGTTCCCGACCGACCAGGGCCGCGTGCGGTTGGTGGCCGCGGCGCCGTCAGTGGGCGATGGCGACAGCCTGCAGCTCGGCCTCGACTTCCGCCTGGCGCCGCACTGGAAGATCTATTGGCGGTCGCCGGGCGATGCGGGCTATCCGCCACGCCTGGACTGGGCGGGGTCGAGCAATTTCGCCGGCGCGACAATGGCGTGGCCGGCGCCGCAGCGCTTCTCGGTGCAGGGCCTCGACACCATCGGCTACACCGATTCGGTGGTGTTCCCCCTTACCGCGCGGCTGGAGCAGCCGGGAACGGCCGCGCATCTGCGCCTCGCGCTCTCGTACCTGACCTGCGAGAAGATCTGCATACCCTACGACGCGGTGCTGACCCTCGACCTGCCTGCCGGGCCGCCGCGCCCAGGCGATACCGGCTATGCCGCCCTCATTGCCCGCCATGCCGCGCGCGTGCCGGGCGGCGGTGATGCCAGCCTCGCGCTCACCGCGGCGACGGTGGTGCCCGGCAAGCAGCCGGTGCTGGAATTGCGGGTCAAGGCGGACCAGCCGCTCCGCGCCCCGGACGCCTTCGTCGAGGGACCCGAAGGCGTCACCCTCGGCGCGCCGCGGCTGGTGCAGGGCGAGGCACCGGGCGAGGCGCTGCTTCGCCTGCCGGTTTTCGGCGAGCGCCTGGCGATCGAGCGCATGGTGGGCCGGCCCTTGACGGTGACGCTGGTCGATGGCGAGCGTTCCCTCGAGGCGGCCGTCGCGCCCGCCGCCGGCCCGCCGGTGGCGGATTTCCGCCTGCTGCTCGGCATCCTGCCGCTGGCGCTGCTTGGCGGCTTCATCCTAAACTTCATGCCCTGTGTGCTGCCGGTGCTGTCGATCAAGATCCTCGGCATGGTCGAGCAGGGCGGGCGCTCGGGCCGCGCCGTGCGGCTGGGATTCCTGGCGACCGCGGCAGGGGTGATCGTGTCCTTCCTGGCGCTCGCCGCCGCCATGGTCGCGCTCCACGCGGCGGGCGTAGCGGTCGGCTGGGGCGTGCAGTTCCAGCAGCCGCTGTTCCTGGTCGGCATGGTGGCGCTGCTCACGCTTTTCGCCTGCAATCTCTGGGGCTTCTTCGAGGTGCCGCTGCCCTCGGTGCTGGCCGCGCTCGGCAGCCCCGGCGAGGGCAGGCTCTTGCTCGGGAATTTCGCCGCCGGCGCCTTCGCGACGCTACTGGCGACGCCGTGCTCGGCGCCTTTCCTTGGCACTGCCATCGGCTTTGCCTTGGCGGCGGGGCCGTTCGAGATCTTCGCCATTTTCCTGGCGCTCGGCCTCGGCCTCGCCGCGCCCTATCTGCTCGTGGCGCTGCTGCCGGGCCTCGCGCTGTGGTTGCCGCGGCCGGGGCGCTGGATGTTGACGCTGCGTCGCGCGCTCGGGTTGGCGCTGGTGGCCACAGCGCTGTGGCTCGTCTCGGTGCTGGTGGCGCAGGCCGGCGCGCCGGCGGCGCTCGCTGCCGGCGCGCTGATCGCCGGGGCGGCGGTGGCGCTCCTGCTGCTGCGCGCGCCGATGCCGCGTCGCATTGTGCCGCCCGCGTTGCTGGCCTCGGCCTTTCTGGTGCCGGCGCTGCTCTCGGCCCCGCCGACGGCCGTGCGCGTCGACGCCTTCTGGCGACCCTTCGATCGCGCGCAGATCGAGCAGTTGGTGAGCGACGGCCAGGTTGTCTTCGTCGACGTCACCGCGGACTGGTGCCTCACCTGCAAGCTCAACGAGCAGCTGGTGATCGCTACCCCCGCGGTCAGCGCGCGCCTGTCGGCGCCGGGCGTCGTCGCCATGCGGGCCGACTGGACGCGGCCGAGCACCGCCATTGCCGCCTATCTGCGGGGCTTCGGCCGCTACGGCATCCCCTTCAACGCGGTCTATGGCCCAGCGGCGCCGCGCGGGTTGGCGCTATCGGAGATTCTGACCCGCGACCAAGTGCTGGCGGCGCTCGGCGAGGCCGCCGGGCCGGGTCGCGTGGCCGGAACATCGAGATAGGGGCGGGGGTGATTTTCGCAGCGCGAGCGACTATGGTGTGGCCCACAGGGGCAAGCGCTCCGGCAAGTTTCCTTGAAGTCCGACATCAACGAGGGGAAAGGCGATGACCATCAAGGTTGGCGACAAGATTCCGTCGGTGAAGCTCAAGCAGATGACACCCGACGGCATGAAGGACGTGCAGAGCGACGATTTCTTCAAGGGCAAGAAGGTCGTGCTGTTCGCCGTGCCCGGCGCGTTCACGCCGACCTGCTCCGCCAAGCACCTGCCCGGCTTCGTCGAGAAGGCGGCCGAGCTGAAGAAGAAGGGCGTCGACACCATCGCCTGCCTTTCGGTCAACGACGCCTTCGTGATGAACGCCTGGGGCAAGGACCAGAAGACCGAGGGCAAGGTGCAGATGCTCGCCGACGGCAATGGCGACTTCACCCGCGCGGTCGGGCTCGAGATGGACGGCAGCGGCTATGGTCTGGGCAAGCGCTCGCAGCGCTACGCGATGGTCGTCGACAACGGCGTCGTCAAGACGCTGAATGTCGAGAAGCCCGGCAGCTTCGAGGTGTCGAGCGCCGAGGCGGTGATGAAGGCGCTCTGACGCGCCCGGCGGCGGGTCGGCCTCCGGGCGAGGAGAGCCGATCCGCACGCGCTACTTCTTCTTCGTTTTCCGGCGCAACTTTTGCTCTGCCTCCGCCAGCGCGCGGTCGCCGGCTGCGCGCGCGAGTTCGTCGTTGCGCTTGCCCGGATCGAAGGCGAGATTGGGCGGCTTGCCCGGCATCTGCTTCTCCGCCTCGTCGGCCATGTCGCCGACTGTCGGCGGTTCGTCGTCGCCGTCGTCGGCCTTGTCAGGTTTCCGCTCGCCCATATGCGTCTCCGCGCGTCGAAGGAAAGCGCGTCTGCCGCGCTCCCTAAGAACGCCGCGGGCGTGGATCGTTCCTTATGTCTTGCTGGATGTCTTGCCGGGCATGAGCCGGCGCGCTTCCTCGATGCCAGAACGCGCCAGCGCGTCGGCGCGCTCGTTCTCGACATGGCCCGAGTGCCCTCTGACCCAGAACCACTCCACCTGATGCGGTTTCATCGCCGCCTCGAGCCGCTGCCAGAGGTCGATGTTCTTTACCGGCTTTTTGTCGGCGGTCTTCCAGCCGCGCGTCTTCCAGGCATGGATGAAGCGGGTGATGCCGTCGCGCAGATATTGGCTGTCGGTGTGGATATGCACGCGGCTCGGCCGCTTCAGCGCTTCGAGCGCCGCTATCGCCGCCATCATCTCCATGCGGTTGTTGGTGGTCGGGTTGGCGAAACCCTTGAGCTCGCTCTCATGCGCGTTGTAGCGCAGCACCGCGCCCCACCCGCCCGGGCCGGGATTGCCGCTGCAGGCGCCGTCGGTGAAGATCTCGACCACGGCGTCGCCGGGCTCCGCCGCTTTTGTCATGCGTCGAGGCCGTAGGCACTGGGGCTGGTGATGCTGCGGTGGAAGCGCAATTTCTGCAGGTATTCGAGCGGATCCTTGGGCCGCACGAAGGCGCCGGGCGGATGATGGAGCCAGCTGTCGAGCCGGGTCAGCAGGAAGCGCAGCGCGCTGCCGCGCGCCAGCAGCGGCAAGGCCTCGAACTCGGCGGCACCGAGCGGGCGCACGGCACGGTAGCTCGCCAGCATCAATCGCGCCTTGGTGACATTGAAGCTGCCGTCGTTCTCGAAGCACCAGGCGTTCAGGCAGATGGCGAGGTCGTAGGCGAGAAAGTCCGTGCAGGCAAAATAGAAATCGATCAAGCCCGAGACGACCTCGCCGCGGAAGAAGATATTGTCGGGGAAGAGGTCGGCGTGGATGACGCCCTCCGGCAGATGCTGCGGCCAGTTCCGCTCGAGCGCGTCGAGCTCCTGGCCGAGCTCCTCGGCGAGCCCGGGCCGCACCTCCTGCGCGCGCGCGCGGCAGGCGTCGAACAGGCGGCGCCAGCCGGCGACCGAGAAGTTGTTGGGCCGCCGCATCGGGAAGGACGCGCCGGCGAGATGAAGCCGCGCCAGCGCGTCGCCCAGCGCCGCGCAATGGAAGGGATGGATGCGGCGCGGCCACATGCCGTCGAGAAAGCTGACCAGCGCCGCCGGCCGGCCGCACAGCCGGCGCAACGCCGCGCCGTCGCGCGCCTTGATCGGCGTCGGGCAGGCGATGCCTTGCGCGGCAAGATGCTCCATGAGTGCGATGAAGAAGGGCAGGTCGGCGGGCGCGACGCGCTTCTCGTAAAGCGTCAGGATGAACGTGCCGGTGTCGGTCCGCAGCAGATAGTTCGAGTTCTCGACGCCTTCGGCGATGCCTTTGCACGACGCCACCTCGCCGATGTCGTAGTCGGCGATGAAGGCGCGCAACTCCTCATCGGGGACATCGGTGTAGACGGCCATGTCATGGCCTCATGCGATGAGCGCGCGCGGCAGGTTGAAGCGCACTTCCTCGCGCGTCACGGCGACTTCCTCGATCGCCACCTCGTAGCGCTGGCGGCACAGCTCGACCACCTCCTCGACCAGGATTTCCGGCGCCGACGCGCCGGCGGTGAGGCCGAGGGAGCGCGCGCCCTCGAGGAAGCGCCAATCGATGTCGCGGGCGCGGCCGATCAGTGCCGCCTGCGGGCAGCCGCCCTGGCGCGCCACCTCGACCAGCCGGACCGAGTTCGACGAATTGGGCGCGCCGACGACCAGCAGCCGGTCGCAGCGCCACGCGATCGCCTTCACCGCGCTCTGGCGGTTGGTGGTGGCGTAGCAGATGTCTTCGTGCTTGGGTCCGTGAAGGCGCGGGAAGCGCGCCTTGAGCACGGCGACGATGGCGTGCGTGTCCCCGATCGACAGCGTCGTCTGCGTGATGTAGGCGAGCTCCTCCGCATCATCGAGCTCGATCCGCGTCGCGTCCTCGGCGGTTTCGACCAGCAGCACCGCGCCCGCCGGCAGCTGCCCCATGGTGCCGACCACCTCGGGATGACCGGCATGGCCGATGAGAATGACGCGGCGCCCTTGTGCGAAATGGTGCTCGGCCTCGCGATGCACCTTGCTCACCAGCGGGCAGGTCGCGTCGAGCGAGATGAGATGGCGGGCCTCGGCCTCGGCCGGCACCGCCTTGGGCACGCCATGCGCCGAGAACACCACGAACGCGCCTTCCGGCACCGCCGTCAGATCCTCGACAAAGACCGCGCCGCGGCGCTCGAGCCGCTCGACGACGAAGCGATTGTGCACGATCTCGTGGCGGACATAGACCGGCGGACCGAAGCGCTCGATGGTCCGCTCGACGATCTGGATGGCGCGCTCGACGCCCGCGCAGAAGCCGCGCGGACCGGCCAGGAGAATGGTCAGCGGCGGTTTTGTCATTCCTCATTACCCTTCGCGGACCCGGTCCGACCTGCCCCGGAGCCCTTGTGCGCTGTTCGGCGGTCGAATAGAGTTTGGCGCGTTTTCGAGCCTGCGACGGCCATCCGGCCCCGCCGCCGCCGGCAAGTTAGTACAGCGGACAATCATAAGGAAGGGCTAGATGAGCGGACCGATTCCGACACAAAAAAGCCCCTATGGTCTCGCTGCCGAGGCCGGCCGCGAGTATTGGTGGCGCGCCTGTGGACGCAGTAGAAATCAACCGGCGTGCGACGGCACGCATAATCGCTTGTGATGCGTCGCTTCCTGCGTCGCGCCGCAATCCCGGGCGTGCTGGCGCTCGGCACGGCCGGCTGCTTCGGCGGCACCGAAAGCACCGGCAAGCTGGTGTGCCCGACGCCTTTGATCGCGCCTGATCTCGATGCTGCCGCCCAGTTGCGCTCCGGCGGCAGCGGTCCGGACGACATCCGCTTCGGCGTAAAGGTGGTGTCGGTCAATACCAACTGCCGCACCGAAAAGATCGGGCTCACGGCCGATACGCGGATCAGCTTCGCGGCCGCACGCAACGATCCGACGCTGACGCATGGCGAGTTTGCCTATTTCATCGCCGTCGCCGACGCGCAGCGGAACATCCTCAACAAAAAGGAATACACGGTGAGCGTCGAGTTCGCGCCGCGGCAAAACCGGCTGCAGGTGAGCGATCAGGTCGCGATCGGCCTGCCGGTGCGCGATCTTTCCGCCGGCGGCAAGTATCTCATCATCGTCGGGCTGCAGCTGAGCCCGGAGCAGCTCGATTTCAACCGCAAGCAGCGGCAGGCCCAATAGCCGAGTTAACGCGCCCTTCACAGGCAATCGCGCATGAAGTAGGGGCCGTCCGCGGCATCGTCGATGTCGCCGGGCCTTGCGAGTCGCGAAAGTGGGCAGCAAATGAACTTCAAGCTCTTTACCTTTCTAGGCAACATTCACATCGCGAAGATGGACAACGAGGTCAACGAGTGGCTCGCGACGCTCGGGCCCGGCGTCGAGATCAAGCACACCAATACCGTGTCCGATCGCGTGTCCAACAATAATACCGGCGGCGAAGACCGTCGCATCATGCTCATGGTCTGGACCGGCCCGAAATGAAATAAGGAGCCGCAGCCCGAGCCCGCGCTGGCTATCGCCGCGACACGGTGCTAGGGTGGCCGCGCCGCTCGCACCTCGATGGGAGAGACCGGGATTCCTCCCGGCGCCGAAGGAGCAACCGCCCCGGAAACTCTCAGGCAGAAGGACCGTCGGGGGAAGGGCACTCTGGAAAGCAGGCGCGCGTCGGTTAATGGCGCGTGCCTCACCGACGAGGTAACCCGGCCGTCCGCACGGTCGTCCGGCGAATCTTTCAGGTACCGGGACAGAGGGGGCTTCGATCGCGGCCGCGATCGCTGAAGCCTGTTGTCCCGAGGGGCCCTGATGGCCGAGTCCGCTCTTCGTCGCACGCCGCTCCACGATCTGCACAAGAGTCTCGGCGCCAAGATGGTGCCGTTCGCCGGCTACGACATGCCCGTGCAATACGCCGCCGGCATCATGGCCGAGCATCTCCATACCCGCGCCGAGGCGGGGCTCTTCGACGTCTCGCATATGGGCCAGCTGCGGCTCGAGGGCGCAGGGGCGGCGCAGGCGCTGGAGACGCTCGTGCCGGGCGACATCGTCGGATTGGCGCCCGAGCGGATGCGCTACACGCTCTTCACCAACGGTTCCGGCGGCATCCTCGACGACCTCATGGTCGCCAACGCCGGCGATCATCTCATGCTGGTCGTCAACGCGTCGCGCAAGCGTGACGACATCGCCCATATGCGCCGCCATCTTGCCGGGCGGGCGACGCTGACGCCGCTCGAGGATCGCGCGCTGCTGGCGCTGCAGGGACCGGCCGCTGCCACCGTGCTCGCGCGCTTCGCGCCCGGCGCGCGCGGCATGGCCTTCATGACCGGCGCCGCGATGGCGGTCGACGGGCTGCCCTGCTTCGTCACCCGCTCCGGCTATACCGGCGAGGACGGCTTCGAGATTTCCGTTCCGGCGATCTCGGCCGACCGCCTGGCGCGGCGCCTCCTGGCCGAGCCCGAGGTGATGCCGGTGGGCTTGGGCGCGCGCGATTCGCTCCGCCTCGAGGCGGGGCTCTGCCTTCATGGCCACGACATCGACGAGACGACCAGCGTCGTCGAGGCCGATCTGGCCTGGGCCATCCAGAAGCGCCGGCGCACCGAGGGCGGCTTTCCCGGCGCCGTCGCGATCGCGCGCCAACTCAAGGACGGCGCGCCGCGCAAGCGCGTCGGCATCAAGCCCGAAGGCCGGGCGCCCGCGCGCGAGGGCAGCGAAATCGTCGATGCCGCGGGCGCCGTCATCGGCCGCATCACCAGCGGCGGTTTCGGACCTTCGGCCGACGGGCCGATCGCCATGGGCTATGTCGCCGCCGCGCATTCCGCGCTCGGCACGCCGCTTCAGCTCATGGTGCGCGGCACGCCCCGGCCCGCGCGCATCGTTCCGCTGCCCTTCGTTCCGCATCGCTATCACCGCGGTTGAAATCCATCCGCATTTCCGGCGAGGTCCCGATGAGCACCGTCAAATACACCAAGGATCACGAATGGGTTCGCGTCGAGGGCGACACCGTCGTCGTCGGCATCACCGACTACGCGCAGACCCAGCTCGGCGACGTCGTCTATGTCGAGCTTCCGGAAGTCGGCCGGCGCGTGCAAAAGGGCAAGGAGGCGGCCGTGGTCGAATCGGTCAAGGCGGCGAGCGAGGTCTTCGCGCCGATCTCCGGCGAGGTCATCGCCGTCAATGCCGAGCTGTCCGGCGAGCCCGGGCGGATCAACAGCGATCCGCTGGGCCAGGGGTGGTTCATGAAGCTGCGCATCGCCGATCCCAAGGAGATGGACGATCTCATGGACGAGACGGCCTATAACGGCTTTGTCGAGGGCCTGCACTGATGCGTTATCTGCCGCTCACCGACGCCGATCGCGCGGCGATGCTGGCCGCCATTGGCGCCGACAGCGTCGAGGCGCTGTTCCGCGACGTGCCGCGGTCGGCCCGACTCGACCGGCCGGTCGATCTGCCGCGCGCCATGGGCGAGCTCGAGGTCGAGCGCGCGCTGGCGCGCATGGCGGCGAGGAATATGGTGGCCGGCGCGGCGGCGGGCTTCCTCGGCGCCGGCGTCTATCGCCATCACGTACCGGCCGCGGTCGACCATCTCATCCAGCGCGGCGAGTTCCTGACGTCCTACACGCCCTATCAGCCGGAAGTGTCGCAAGGCACGCTGCAGGCACTGTTCGAGTTCCAGACGCAGGTCGCGCTGATCACCGGCATGGAGGTTGCGAACGCCTCGATGTATGACGGCGCCACTTCCTGCGCCGAAGCGGTGATGATGGCAAACCGCGTCACGCGGCGGCACAAGGCGATCCTCGCCGGTGACGTTCATCCGCACTACCGCGAGACGACCACGACGCATGCGCGCTTCGCCGGCTTCGAGGTCGTCGCGCGCGATCCCGATCCGGCGGCGCGCGACGACCTGGCGCCGCTGGTGGACGGCGACACCGCTTGCGTCGTCGTGCAGAACCCCGGCTTCTTCGGCCATGTGCGCGATTTCTCCGCGCTCGCCGAAGCCTGCCATCGCGCCGGCGCGCTGCTTGTCGTCATCGTCACCGAGGCGGTGTCGCTCGGCCTCGTCAAGCCGCCGGGCGAGATGGGCGCGGACATCGTCGCCGCCGAAGGCCAGTCTATCGGCAATCCGCTCACCTTCGGCGGGCCGCATGTCGGCCTCTTCGCCACGCGCGAAAAATTCGTGCGCCAGATGCCGGGCAGGCTCGCCGGGCAGACCGTCGACGTCGAGGGGCGACGCGGCTGGGTGCTGACGCTGTCGACGCGCGAGCAGCACATCCGCCGCGAGAAGGCGACCAGCAATATCTGCACCAATTCGGGCCTGTGCGCGCTCGCCTTCACCATCCACATGGCGCTCTTGGGAGATGCGGGCTTCACGCGGCTCGCCGAGATCAACCATGCCCACGCCGTCATGCTGGCCGAGCGGCTCGCGGCGGTGCCGGGCGTCGCCCTGTTCAACGACACCTTCTTCAACGAATTCGCGCTGCGCCTGAAGCGGCCGGCGGCGCCGGTGGTCGAGGCCCTTGCCGGGCGCGGCGTGCTGGCGGGAGTGCCGGCGAGCCGCTTCTGGCCCGACCGCAAGGACATGGAAGATCTGCTGATCGTCGCTGCGACCGAAACCAATACCGAGGAGGACATGGCGGCTTTCGCCCAGGGCCTGCGCGAGGTGCTGCGATGAGCGAGTGGAGCCAGGCGATCGGCGCCTTCGGCCGGCAGGCGGCCGCGGCCGAGACGATCAGCGGCAATCGCGGCCTCATGATCGAGGAGCCGCTGCTGTTCGAGCGCGACCAGCCGGGGCGCTGCGGCGTCGATCTTCCCGCGCCGCCGCCGGTCGCCGACCGGCTCGGCGGTTTGCGCCGCGGCGGGCCGACCGGGTTGCCGGGCCTCAGCGAGCCGCAGGTGGTGCGCCATTTCACGCGGCTGTCGCAGAAGAATTACGCCATCGACACCGGGCTCTACCCGCTCGGCTCCTGCACGATGAAGCACAATCCGCGGCTCAACGAGAAGCTGGCGCGGCTGCCGGGCTTCGCCGATCTCCATCCGCTGCAGCCGATCTCGACCGTGCAGGGCGCGCTCGAGCTCATCGACACGCTCGCGCATTGGCTCAAGGTGCTGACGGGCATGCCGGCGGTGGCGCTGAGCCCGGCCGCGGGGGCTCATGGCGAGCTCTGCGGCATGATGTGCATCCGCGCCGCGCTCGATGCGCGCGGCGAGAAGCGCACGCGCGTGCTGGTGCCGGAATCGGCGCATGGCACCAACCCGGCGACGGCGGCGGCCTGCGGCTTCACCGTCGATGCGATCCCTGCCAATGCCCGCGGCCGCGTCGATCTCGCGGCGCTCAAGGCGAAGCTCGGCCCCGATGTGGCCGCGATCATGCTGACCAATCCCAACACCTGCGGCCTGTTCGAGGATGAGATATTGTCCATCGCCGAGGCGGTGCATGAAGCGGGCGCCTATTTCTACTGCGACGGGGCCAATTTCAACGCCATCGTCGGCCGCGTGCGGCCGGCCGATCTCGGCATCGACGGCATGCACATCAATCTGCACAAGACCTTCTCGACGCCGCACGGCGGCGGCGGGCCCGGCGCCGGGCCGGTGGTGCTGGCGCAAAGCCTCGCCGCTTTCGCGCCGCTGCCTTGGCTGGTGCATGACCAGAACGGGTTCCGACTCGTCGAGCAGGCGCAGGGCGCGGCGGCGCAGACGCTCGGCCGGCTCAAGGGCAATCACGGACAGATGGGCATGTTCGTGCGTGCGCTCGCCTATATGATGAGCCACGGCTCGGACGGGCTGCGCCAAGTTTCAAGCGATGCGGTGCTCAACGCCAACTACCTGCTGGCCGAACTCGGGGATCATCTGACGCCGTCGTTTCCCGGGCCCTGCATGCACGAGGTGCTGTTCGACGACCGCTTCCTCGAGGGCACCGGCGTCGCCACCCTCGATTTCGCCAAGGCGCTCATCGACGAGGGCTACCATCCGATGACGATGTATTTTCCGCTCGTCGTGCACGGCGCCTTGCTGATGGAGCCGACGGAGACCGAGCCCAAGGAAGGGCTCGACCGCTTCATCGCCGTGGTCAAGGGCTTGGCGCAGCGGGCGAAGGCGGGGGACGCGGCGGCGTTTCGCGCCGCGCCGCGCTTCACGCCGCGGCGGCGGCTCGACGAGACGGCCGCGGCGCGCAAGCCGGTGTTGCGCTGGCGGCCGGGCGAGGCGGGGCGGGAAGCGGCGGAGTAGGGTGCGGCTCAGCGGCGGCGCGGGGCGGTTGGGAGGCTCGGCTCGTCGCGGTCGGCGGCGGCCATGCGCTGGCGCGCTTCCTTGATGAGATGGTGCAGCTGCCGCGGATCGACACCGTCGCTCAGCATCAGCACGTGGGTCATGGGATCGTCGAGCACCTGGGAGAGCGGAGGCTCGCAATGACTCTTGCTCATGTCCTGTGTCCCTTCCTGCGCGCGAGCCATTGACGCAGCGGTGCCTAGCGGCAATCCGCTCTGACGGTTATACGCACGGACACGGCAATCTATTCCCTCCCGGGAGTGAGCTTTTTTGGACGGTCGGGCGCCGCCGCGCACAAAGTCGCGGCCCCGTGCGATTGCCGGTGCAGCCCCGGCCGGCATACCATACTTAGCGGGACGATATCGCCCCGCCGCCGCTCACCGGACACCGCGCCCATGCCGTTCCTCTACACTCTCGTCATCCTGCTCGCCGCCGCGGTGGTCGCGGTCCCCGTGGCCAAGCGGCTCGGCTTTGGCAGCGTGCTCGGCTATCTCGGCGCCGGGCTCATCATCGGCCCCGCCGGGCTGCGGCTCGTGACCGATGTCGAGAGCATCGCGCAAGCATCCGAGCTCGGCGTGGTCATGCTCCTTTTCCTCATCGGCCTCGAGCTGCGGCCGGCGCGCTTGTGGGTCATGCGCCGCTCCGTGCTGGGGCTGGGGGCGGC
>DASWFH010000107.1:0-3138 GCA_036394355.1 Allostellaceae bacterium
GCTGATTTTGCAGGATTTTCCGATCGCCGTGAGGCGTCTCTGAAGCGCGGCAGGCGGCGTGGCATCGGCTTCGCCAACGCCATCGAGCGTGCCGCCGCGCCCGGCCTCGAATTCGCGGAGATCCGCTTCGATCCGAGCGGCACGGCGATGCTGCTTATGGGCACCAAGGCGCAGGGGCAGGGGCACGAGACCACCTTCAAGCAGATCCTGCACGAGCGGCTCGGCCTCGACCCCGCTCGAGTGCAGTTCATCGACGGCGACACCGACCGCGTCGCCTTCGGCATGGGGACCATGGGCTCGCGCTCGACGGTGATCGGCGGCAGCGCGCTCCACATCGCCGCCGGCAAGGTGATCGAGAAGGGCAAGCTGATCGCCGGCCATTTGCTCGAAGCCGCGACCGCCGACATCGCTTTCGACCAAGGCCGCTTCGTCGTCGCCGGCACCGACCGCGCCGTGACCTTGAAGGAGGTGGTCAGGGCCGCCTTCCAGCCGGCCAAGCTGCCGCCCGGGCTCGAGGGCGGCATGTTCGAGAGCGCGACCTTCTCGCCGGAGAACGACACCTTCCCCAATGGCTCGCATGTCTGCGAGGTCGAGGTCGATCCCGAGACCGGCGCCGTGCAGCTCATGAGCTATGCCGTGGTGGACGATGTCGGCACCATCATCAATCCCATGACCCTCAAGGGCCAGATCCATGGCGGCATCGCCCAAGGAGCAGGGCAGGTGCTGATGGAGCAGGTGGTCTACGACCGCGACTCCGGCCAGCTCCTCAGCGGCAGCTTCATGGACTACGCCATGCCGCGCGCCGACAGCTTCGGCGACATCGCCGTCGCCGGGAATCCGGTGCCGACGAAGCTCAATCCGCTGGGCGCGAAAGGCGCCGGCGAGGCCGGCACGGTGGGCGCGCTGCCGGCGGTGATGAATGCGATCCTCGACGCGCTGGCGCCGCTCGGCGTGCGCACCCTCGACATGCCCGCGACCAGCGAGCGGGTCTGGCGGGCGATCAAGGCCGCACGCGAATCCTCGCCGCGCTGACGGGCTATGCAGCGATCAGCCGGAAGCGCGTGCCGCAGACGGTGACGGTATCGCCTGCCACACGACAGCCGCGACGCTCGGCGGCGTCGACGATGCGCGCGCGGTCTGCCGCGACGAGATCGAGGCCGCCGAGGCCTTCGCCGCGGCCGTCGCAGTCGCGGACGAAGCGCAGCGCGCCGAGATCGAGTGCGATCTGCGGCTCACCGGCGGCATTACGACTGACAGGCCGCTCCAGGATCGCGCGCCAGCGCGTTGCCAGCGCTGCGGGATCTGGGCTCTGGATCTCGGCCCCCAGCAGCGCGCCGGTGACGTCGCGGCGCAGCGCGGCCTGCCAATTCGGCCCGGCGGGATGATAGGGGCCGTCGAGGCTCTCGCCGCCGGTCGTGTGATTGACTTCGAGCATTGCGCCGCCGGTATCGCGCGGATGGAGCTGGAGACCAGTGTAGCTCTCATATTTGAGCGGGTTGGCGATGCGCACGCCGATCGCGTCCATGCGCCGGCGGCGGCGCTCGACGTCGTCGCAGTCGAGGATGACCATATAGCCGCCGTCGCCGCTGCGCCGTTCGAGATAGCGGCCGGCGGCCGTGCCGTGCTCGATGGGCGCCACGACTTCGAGAAAGCTCGCGCCGATCGGGAAAAGCGCGTTGACGAGGCCGTATTTGCCGACATTGCCGTCGCGGTAGCAGACTGCGAGACCGAAGATGTCGGCGAGGTCGGCGACGGCGGGCTCGAGGGCGCGCGCGACCAGACAGATCTGGCGCAGCCGCAGATAGGCCATGGGCCTAGCGTCCTTTGAACACGGGCGCGCGCTTTTCGACGAAGGCGGCAGCCGCCTCGCGGTGATCCTCCGTCTGGCCGCAGCGCGTGTGGCGCAGCGCCTCCGCATCCATCACCTCGGCGAGGCCCGCGCGCTCGGCCAGGTTCAGGTTCTGCTTCATGTAGCCCAGCGTCACGCGGGGCCCGCGCGCCAGCGACAGCGCGAGCGTCTGCGTGGCGTCCTCGAGCTCGGCATCGGCGACGAGGCGGGTCACGAGGCCGAGCGACTGCGCCTCAGCCGCGCTCAGGATCGGCGAGGTGAAGTAAAGCTCGCGCGCCTTGGCCGGTCCGACGAGTTGCGTCAGGAAATAGCTGCCGCCAAAATCGCCGGACAGCGCCACCTTGGCGAAGGCGGTGGTGAGCCGCGCCGTGTCGCTGGCGACGCGCAGGTCGCAGGCGAGTGCGAGCGACAAGCCCGCGCCGGCAGCGGCGCCGCGCAGCATGGCGATGGTCGGCTTGGGGATTTCATGCAGGAGCCGGGCCGCTTCCATGCGCTGGCGCAAGCCCTGGACGCGCTCGTCATAGGTCTCGCTGCGCCCGCCCTCGGCCATGGCCTTGACGTCGCCGCCGGCGCAGAAGGCGCGCCCCGCGCCGGCGAGGACGACCACGGCGATCTCGCGATCTGCGGCGCCACGCATGAGGGTGTCGTGGAGGCGGGCGAGCATCTCGGGATTGAGGGCGTTGAGCCGGTCCGGCCGGTTCATCGTCAGGGTCAGAACACCGTCCCTGACAGTCTCCAGAAGCACTTGGTTCATTCTCTCCTCCCGCGCGTCGCTGCTCACCATGGTAGCATCGTTTCTCCGCGTCGCCCGCTTCGCAAGGACCTTGTCATGCGCGATAAGCTCGTCGGCATAGCGCTCGTCGTCCTCGGCCTCGTGAACGCTGTCCCGGCTCTAGCAGCCGTCAATCCTGTGGCGGCTATAGCCGACTATATCGACGACGATTTGACCGGCTCCGGCATGGAGCTGCGCGAAAACGGCGTGAAACAGGCACAGCGCCGGCACGCGGTGCACCTGCGCCTGCTCTCGGACGGCGACCGCGCGGCGCTGTTGCGCATCGTCGATGACATCCCCGCGGTGCTCGGCGAATGCATTCCCGAATGCGCGGACGATCCGGCAACTGCGGCGCTCTCGATCCAGCTCATCCGCGCCCTCTATGAGGGCAGCCCGCTGACGGTTGAGGCGATCACCGCGCGAAGCTTGCTGCCGCCGGAGGTTGTCCTGAGCAAGCTCGAACAGCTCGACGCGAGCGAACTGGTTCGGCTGTCGCCGAAATCGAACCGCCACGGCA
>DASWFH010000108.1:0-2968 GCA_036394355.1 Allostellaceae bacterium
CGCCATGGCGAGAAGCCGGGCGAAGGCGACGCCCATCTCGCGCCCAAGGGTTATCAGCGCGCCGGTGCGCTCGCCGCCCTCTTCGACGCCAAGCGCAACGGCGGCGCCTATCCCGCGATCGACGCGCTGTTCGCCGCGGCCAGCACCA
This sequence comes from Allostellaceae bacterium, assembly GCA_036394355.1. Taxonomy (GTDB): domain Bacteria; phylum Pseudomonadota; class Alphaproteobacteria; order ATCC43930; family CGMCC-115725; genus DAHUYF01. The sequence continues at coordinate 149 of DASWFH010000108.1, forward strand.
GGGAGAGCCACCGCCCCGTTACGACGCTCAAGCCGCTGGCGGGCGAGCTCGGCGTCGCGGTCGACGACAGCTACACGGAAAAAGACCATGCGCGGCTCGCCGCGGCGCTGCTCGGCAGGAGCTATGACGGCAAGGTGGCGCTGATCTGCTGGCACCATGGCCAAATCCCCGCGCTGGCGAGCGCGCTCAAGGCAACGGACGCCCCAAGCAAATGGCCGGACGAGCGCTTCGACCTGATCTGGCGGCTCGACTACGGCGGCGCGGCCGGCCGCACCGAAATTCCACATCCTGCCCCAGCTCCTGCTCTACGGCGACAAGGCGGCCGACTGAGCGGCTTGCCGCGGACCCGTGCGCCGCCTAGCTTGCCGTGCATGGGCGAGAGGCCCGATCCGCGACTCCATGCGCCGGCGGTGGCGCGCAACCGCGAGCCGATCCTGGCCGTGCTGCGCCGCGTGCTGCCCTCGACCGGGCTGGTGCTCGAAGTGGCGAGCGGCAGCGGCGAGCATGCCGCGTTCTTCGCCGCGGCCCTGCCGCAATTGACATGGCAACCCTCCGACCCCGATCCGCGCGCGCGGGCGAGCATCGCCGCTTTTCGCGGCGCCGGCGCGGCGCCCAACCTGCTGCCGCCGCTCGATCTCGACGTGATCGCCGCCGCGTGGCCGGTCACCGGCGCCGCGGCGGTCGTTTGCATCAATATGATCCACATCGCGCCGTGGTCCGCCTGCGAAGGGCTCGTCGCCGGGGCGGCGCACGCGCTCCTGCCGGGCGGCGTGCTCTATCTTTACGGCCCGTACAAGGAGGAGGGCCGGCACACGGCGCCGAGCAACGCGGCTTTCGACGCGGATCTGCGCGCGCGCGACCCGCGCTGGGGCGTGCGCGATCTCGGCGCGGTGGCTGCGCTGGCCCGCCGTGGCGGCTTCGCGCACGAGGAGACGGTGACCATGCCCGCCAACAACCGCAGCCTGGTCTTCCGCCGGGGCGATTGAGCATGGGCGCGCTCGACTGGCTGCAACGCGGCTACGGGCTGGCGCGCTCGGCGGCGATCTATCACGGCAACCCGCTGAAGCGACGGCGCGCCCGCGCCTTCTACGGCGTGTTCGTGCGTCCGGGCGACCTATGCTTCGACATCGGCGCGCATCTCGGCGACCGCACCGGGCATTTCCTCGCGCTCGGCGCGCGCGTCGTCGCGCTGGAGCCGCAGCCGGGTCCGCTTGCGGTGCTGCGTCGGCTCTACGGCCGCCACCCGCGCGTCGTCATCATCGCCGCCGCCGCGGGTGCGGCGCCCGGCGAGGCGGAACTGGCGATCGACCCGGCGAACCCGACCGTCGCCTCGCTGTCGCCGGAATGGCGCGCCCAAGTGTCGCGCGACGAGAGCTTCAGCGCGATCCGCTGGCGCGAGCGGCGGCGCGTTACGGTGACGACGCTCGACGCGCTCATCGCCGCGCATGGGCTGCCGGCCTTTTGCAAGATCGACGTCGAGGGCTTCGAGGCGGAGGTGCTCAAGGGGCTGACCCGGCCGATCCCGGCGCTCTCCATCGAATATATCCCGGCGGCGCTCGAGGGCGCGCTGGCCGCGCTCGACCGGCTCGCCGAGCTCGGCCCTTACCGGCTCAACCGCTCGGCCGGCGAGAGCATGCGCTTCGCTGCACCGGACTGGCGCAGCCCCCGCGGGATGATCGACGAGCTCTGCCGCCTCCGCCCGGCCGACGGGTCGGGCGACATCTACGCCCGCCTCGCGGGGCAGCCTGCCATAGAATCTTCAGAATTTTGCGTCTATCGTCCTGCCGCTCGTTTAGAGGGGTAGGAGACATCCCCTTTGGCCTCGCGCGGTAGGATCGTCGTGCTGCATTTCGTCGGGCAGATGCCCCTGGCGGGCATCGCCTGGCAGGCCATGCACTACGTCCTCGGCCTGGAGCGGCTAGGCTACGAGGCGTGGTACGTCGAGGACCACGGCGCCAACCCTTATGACCCCCGCGCCAATAGCGTCGTCATGGAATGCGACTACAACGTCGCCTTCCTGCGGCGCGTGATGGAGAGCTATGGGCTGGGCGGGCGTTGGGCCTATTGGGACGCCATCAACGACGTCTATCACGGGCTCTCCCGCGAGGAGGTCGGCCGGCTCTACCGCGAGAGCGACGCGCTGATCAATCTGTGCGGCGCGGTGCGGCTGCGCGAGGAGCATATGGCGTGCCCGCGCCGCATCCTCATCGACACCGACCCGGTCTACGAGCAGATCAAATACGCCGAGGCCGACCCCGCGGCGCGCGCCTATCTCGAGGCGCACACGCACTTCTTCACCTATGGCGAGAATGTCGGCGGCCCCGGCTGGATCGTGCCGCTGGGCGGCATCCCCTGGCAGCCGACGCGGCCGCCCGTTGTGGTGGACGAATGGCCGACCGACGAGGAATCGCCGGAGTGCTTCTCGACCATCGCCACCTGGGAGAACAAGGGCAAGAACATCAGCTTCGGCGGCGAGACCTATGTCTGGTCGAAGCACGTCAATTTCCTGCGCTTCCTCGATGTGCCCAAGCGCAGCCGGCAACGCTTCATCATGGCGATGCTGCCGCCGACCGCCGAGATCGCGGCGCAGGTGAGAGACGCCGGCTGGCGCCTCGTCGACCCGCGGCCGGTCTCCGCCAGCATGGAGAGCTACGCCGCCTTCATCTGCGGCTCGCGCGGCGAATTCACGGTCGCCAAGGACATCTATGTCCGCCCCAACAGCGGCTGGTTCAGCGACCGCAGCGTCTGCTACCTCGCCGCCGGCCGCCCGGTGGTGACGATGAAGACCGGCTTCAGCCGTTTCTGCCCGGTCGGCGAGGG
>DASWFH010000109.1:0-5514 GCA_036394355.1 Allostellaceae bacterium
CTTTCGCCTGACACAGGAGTTGCGCTACACCACAGGGCGCGGCGATCAGCGGCGGAGAAAGCGGGCGATGCAACAGCGTTGGGGGCTGCCGATCGTTGCTTGGCCCTCGCGCCTGCGGCCCAATTCCTGGGACCTGGTCGCGCTGCCGCTGGTGCTTGGCACCATCATTCTCGTCGCCTGGGCGAGCCAGCAGATGAACGCGCCCTATCAGGCGGGCGCGGCGCTGCCGATCTCGCTCGATGCGGGCAACCTGCCGGCCTACGGGCTGCGCACGGTGCTGCGCATGGCGCTGGCGCTCGCCGCCGCGCTCGTCTTCAGCCTCGCCTATGCCGCGCTCGCCGCCAAGAGCCGCCGCGCCGAGAAGCTGCTCATCCCCGTGCTCGACATTCTCCAATCGGTGCCGATCCTGGGCTTCCTGTCGATCACGGTGACCGGCTTCATCGCGCTCTTTCCTGGCAAGCTGCTCGGATATGAATGCGCCGCCATCTTCGCCATCTTCACCTCGCAGGCCTGGAACATGACGTTCAGCCTGTACCAGTCCTTCATCGGCGTGCCGCAGGATCTGCGCGAGGCGGCGCGCATGTACCATCTGTCGCCATGGCAGAGCTTCTGGCAGCTCGAGGTGCCCTTCGCGCTGCCCAGCCTGGTGTGGAACATGATGATGTCGGTCTCCGGCGGCTGGTTCTTCGTCGTCGCCTCCGAGGCCATCAGCGTCGCCGGGCATAGCGTGCTGCTGCCGGGCATCGGCTCCTACATCGCGGTGGCCATCGACCAGCGCGATCTCGTCGCGGTCGGCTACGCCATCCTCGCCATGCTGTTCTTCATCCTGGTCTACGACCAGCTGCTGTTCCGCCCGCTGCTCGCCTGGGCGCAACGCTTCAAGGTCGAGGCGATCGGCCAGGACGAGATCGAGCCGCCCTGGTTCCTCGTCATGCTGCAGCGCGCGCGCCTGTTCGATCTGCTGCGCGCACTCGTCGATGCCGCCGCGGCGCTGGCGAGCCGCGCTCGCCGCGCCGTGCAGCGGCCGCACCAGCCGCTGCGGGTCAAGCTGCCGCCGCCGCGCTGGATCGATCTCGGCTGGAACGCGGTCCTCGCCTTCGGCACCTTTGCGGCGCTCACGGACATCGTGCTCTTCGTGCGCTCGGAGGTCGACCCGCAGGAAGTGCTGCACGTCTTCGCGCTGGGCTTCGTCACGCTGGTCCGGGTCGTGGTGCTGATCGGGCTGGCGGCGCTGGTGTGGGTCCCGGTTGGGGTGTGGATCGGCTTCCGGCCAAGGCTCGCCCGCCGCGTCCAGCCGGTGGTGCAGTTCCTCGCGGCGTTCCCGGCCAATCTGTTCTTTCCGGTGGTCGTCTCGGCCATCGTCAAGCTTCACCTCGATGTCGAGGTGTGGGTGAGCCCGCTGATGATCCTGGGGACGCAGTGGTACATCCTGTTCAACGTCATCGCCGGCACCTTGGCGCTGCCGACGGACTACCAGTTCGTCGCCAGCAATTTCGGCGTGACGCGCTGGTTGTGGTGGCGGCGGCTGGTGCTTCCCGGTATTTTCCCGGCATTCGTCACGGGCGCGGTGACCGCATCCGGGGGCTCGTGGAACGCCAGCATCGTCGCCGAGGTGGTGCGCTGGGGCGACACCACGCTGGTCGCCACCGGGGTCGGCGCCTATATCGCGCAGGAGACCGAGAAGGGTGACTTTCCGCGCATCGCTCTCGGCATCACCGTGCTGAGCCTTTACGTGCTGCTGTTCAACCGCCTGCTGTGGCGGCGGCTCTATCACCTCGCCGAAGAGCGGCTGCGCCTCGACTGAGCGAAGCAGAGCATGCCCGACGACAGCCGCCTCATCTCCGCCGAGAAGGTCTGCAAGACCTACCAGACCGCCGAGACCCCCGGCCGGCTCGTGCTCGACCACGTCGATTTCGCGCTGCGCGAAGGCGAGATCGTCGCCATCCTCGGCAAGTCCGGCTCGGGCAAGTCGACCTTCCTGCGCGTGCTGGCCGGGCTCACGCCGCCGAGCGCGGGCCATGTCGCCTATCGCGGGCAGACGGTCGACGGCCCGGCGCATGGCATCGCCATGGTGTTCCAGAGCTTCGCGCTCTTTCCCTGGCTCACCGTCCTCGGCAATGTCGAGCTCGGCCTCGAGGCGCAGGGCGTGCCGCGCGGCGAGCGGCGGCGGCGCGCGCTGCAGGCGATCGACCTGATCGGCCTCGACGGTTTCGAATCGGCCTACCCCAAGGAGCTCTCGGGCGGCATGCGCCAGCGCGTCGGCTTCGCCCGCGCCCTCGTCGTCAATCCCGACGTGCTGCTGCTCGACGAGCCGTTCTCGCAGCTCGACGTGCTGACCGCGGAGACGCTGCGCAACGACCTCATGGACCTGTGGATCGAGCGGCGCGTGCCGACCAAGGGCATCATCCTCGTCTCGCACAACATCGAGGAGGCGGTCGAGATCGCCGACCGCATCATCATCTTCGGCAGCGATCCCGGCCACATCCGCGCCGAGATCCCCGTGACCCTGCCGCGCCCGCGCGAGGTGACCAGCCCGCGCTTCCGCCAGATCGTCGACGAGGTCTATGCGCTCCTCACCACCACGCCGGGACAGGGGCCCGGCAAGCGCGGGTTGAGGGCCGAGCCGGTGGGCATCGGCTACCGCCTGCCTGGCGCCTCGATCCAGCAGCTCGTCGGCCTGCTCGACGCCATCGTCGAGCCGCCTTACGCCGGCCGCGCCGACCTTCCCTACCTCGCCGAGCACGAGCATGTCGACGACGAGCAGCTGTTCGTGCTGATCGAAGCGCTGCAGCTGCTGGGCTTCGCCCAGGTCGCCGGCGGCGACATCTGGACGACGCCGGTCGGGCGCGGCTTCGCCGAGGCCGACCTGCAGGAGCGCAAGCGCATCTTCGCCGATCAGCTGCGGCGCACCGTCCCGCTCGCCGCCCATATCCGCAAGGTGCTGGACGAGCGGCCCGGGCACAGCGCGCCGGAAGGGCGCTTCCTCGCCGAGCTCGAGGACTATCTGAGCGAGGAAGAGGCGCGCGAGGTGCTGGAGACGGTGATCAACTGGGGCCGCTATGCCGAGCTCTTCGCCTATGACTACGACCGCGGCGTCTTGAGCCTGGAGAACCCGAGCTGACGCCGACGCCTTGCATTTTAGCGGCTGGCGGGGATGATCGGGCGCGCTGCCGCCGATAATGGCCCGGGGGGCACGCAATGCCGGGCTCTCCTCGATGAAATTACGAAACGGACCCAATCCGATGCTGAAGCTCCTTGACCCGGCCGCGCGCCACTTTGCGGCGGCGACGTTCCTGGGCATGATCTTTCTCGCCGACCCCCTGTTCGCCCAGACCAATTCCCCGGCGACCACGCTCGCGCAGGCCGAAGCGACGCAAGCGGCGCCCAAGGCCGATGCGGGCCGGCCGGCCGGCCGCGCCAAGGGCTCGCGCACTGACCGCGCCGAGGCACGCATCAAGCAGCTCCATGATCAGCTGCACATCACCGCGGCGCAGGAGCCGCAATGGAACGCCGTCGCCCAGGCAATGCGCGACGACGCGAAGGCGATGCAATCCGTCATCGCCACGCGGCGGCAGAACCGCGGCAAGATGACCGCCGTCGATGATCTGCGCTCCTATGAGGAGGTCGCGGAGACTCATGTCGCCGGCCTGAGAAAGCTCGTTCCCGCCTTCCAGGCGCTCTATGACACCATGTCGCCGGACCAGAAGAAGAATGCCGATGCGGTATTCAGCCATGCACCGGGTCGCGGACGCCGCGGGCCGCAACCGCCGAAGCAGTAGAGGGAGCACCATGCAACGCGCGACAGCGAGAGCAAGGGGTTTCCGTCTAGTGACGGGCAGGCTGGTTCTGGCGCTGGTGCTGGCCGGCGCGGTGGGCGGCATCGCGCCGGCGCCGGCGCGGGCCGATGACGAGCGCGGCCGCGATCGGCATGAGCGCTTCGATCGCGAGCGCGCCGCGCGCGACGAATGGCGCTATCATCACCGTCGCCCCGTCTATGTCGCGCCGCCGCCCGCCTATGTCTACGCCCCGCCGCCGGTGGTCTACGCCCCGCCGCCGCCCGCGGGCATCAACCTGATCTTCCCGCTCAACATCCGATAGCAGCGCGATCGCCGAAAAAAGCCCCGCGGAAAACCGCGGGGCTGCCGTTTCGTCGTGCCATTCCGCAGTGCGCACCGGTGTGCTAGGCAGGAGGGGCCATGCAGGCCGGCCTTTCTTTTGCGATGCTCGAAGCGGGGCTGCGCGGCGCGGCGGTAGCGCTCGGCGCGGTGCTTGCTGTGCTGTTGCTGCGCGATGGCCGACGGACGCCGGCGGGACTTTATGGCGCCCTGTTCGCCGCCAGCGTTGCGGCCTACATCATCGTCACCGCGCCCGGCCTGCTTTTTTATCGGCCGCTGCCTTGGCTGGTGCCCTTGCGCCTCGTCAGCCTCGGCACCCCCGCCATCTTCTGGCTCTTCGCCTTGGCCGCTTTCGATGACGCCTTCGTGGCATCGTGGCGCCATGCCCTGCCTTGGCTCGGCACAGTCGCGATCGGCTTCGTCTGCGCGCGCGGGCTGCTGTCGGCGGCGTGTCCCCTTTACCACGCTTTGCAGCTGCTGTTTGTCGTGCTCGCCATTCGCCAGGCTCTGGTCGGCCGTTCCGCCGATCTCGTGGAAGAGCGCCGCCGGTTTCGGGTGGCGCTCGTGCTTGCCTCGGCGATCTACACGGCGGCTGTGATCGTGCTGGAAACCTTCATGGGCGGGCCACCGGCCTCGCCGCCGCTGAGCACCATAAACGCGGCGGGGGTGCTGGCGCTGACATTCGTCTTCGTCTTTACGCAGCTGTCGCTGTCGACGCGTGGTCAGCTGATTCCCGTGGCGCCGGTCATGCCGCGTGGCCTTCCCGTCGATGCGTCGCCGCGTTCCGACGCCGCTCCGATCGACGATCAGGAGACGGCGCTGCTCGAGCGTCTCCGCCGGCTGATGGAGCAGGAGAAGATCTATCGCGAGGAAGGCTTGAGCGTCGCCGTGCTGGCCGACAAGCTTTCCCTTCCGGAATACCGCCTGCGCCGCCTCATCAACCGGCGACTGGGACACCGCAATTTCAGCACCTTCGTCAACGCTTACCGGCTCACCGACGCGATGGTCGCGCTCGGCGATCCGGGCCAGGCCGGCGTGCCGGTGGTCACCATCGCCCTCGATGCCGGCTTCCAATCGCTCGGCCCCTTCAACCGCGCCTTCAAGGCGCATACCGGCATGACCCCGACCGACTACCGCCGCCTGCAGCTCGGCCGGACGGAAAAACCCGCCTGAGCCTTGCCGATTCTTGAAATCGGCGAGCCGCTTGCGCTTTCCGACCAGCCTCGTTCGAATCCCGGCGAGAGCGCATCGCGGTCGTCCTCCATGCTGTCGCCTGCCTGACAAATGGGGGCTGCCATGATCCCGATCTTCTCCTATGTGATTTATTTTACGCCGGTAGTCATTGTGCTGGCGGCGATGGAAGCGCTCGTCCTCGCTGTCGGCAAGAAGCGCCCATACA
>DASWFH010000110.1:0-8786 GCA_036394355.1 Allostellaceae bacterium
GCGGTCTTTTCCTCCTGCTCGAGGCGGCGGACCACCACGCGGTCGTGCAAGGGACGGAAATGCATCGAATCCTCCTCTGGATGTCTAGACTGGAATTCGCACGGCCGTTGTTAGCACTCTCCGGTCGTGAGTGCCAGCAACTTAAGCGAGCCGTTTTCGGGATTCAAGAGGAGGGCTTCACCGCCGGTCCCAAATTTCAACCCGAGCGCATGAGGGGTCGGGAAGGCGGCCAGATGGGCCGAAATGCCGCGGGTGGCGCCGGCGTGGTGGGCGCTGTAGGGATTGAACCTACGACCCCACCCGTGTGAAGGGTGTGCTCTCCCGCTGAGCTAAGCGCCCGCCCGGCCAGGCATTTAGAGCGAAGGGAGGATTGGTGTCAAGAAAGCCCGCCTGGCGGGTGATGTATCAGGTTTTGTGTCAGCGAGGTGAGAGGGGTACTCCGTGGATTGCTGAAGTCCACAAGAAGGAGCACCCCCAATGCCATCGGCCATGCCGTGGCCGAGACCGGGAGCTGCCGGGTCAAGGTGCGGGTCTATGACGGAAGGCGGCGCTATGACCTCGTGTTCGCCGAGGACGGTGTGGAGCGGCTGGCGTCGTCGGAGCGCGGCAAGACCGCGGCGCTGGGGCGCTGCGCGCTCGACATGGTCAAGCTCGCGGGGCTTCTCGTCCGACCGCGACCGCGCGCCGCCAACCGAGCACGGCAAGGTCTGGATCATGCCGTCGCCGCGCGCCGGCGTGGCCGATCATCGTGCAGATGGCGCAGACCGCCCTTGCCAAATGAGGCGGAGCGCCTGCGGCAGCTCGGCGAAACGGTCGATGGCGGCGTCCGGCGCCATGCCCGCCAGCGTCGCCGCGCCGTAACCGTAGCGCGCAAAAACCACCGGCATGCCCGCCGCTCGCGCCGCGGCCACGTCATTGCGATGGTCGCCGACCATCGCCGCGCTGCCGGGCGCGCTGCCGAGGCGGCCGAGCGCCGTGCGCAACGGCCCGGGATCGGGCTTGCACGTCGGGCCGCTGTCGCCGCCGAGCACCACCGGGAAGAAGCGGTCAAGCCTCAGCCCCGCCAGAACGGCGCGGGTGGCACGCTCGGGCTTGTTGGTGCAGACCCCGAGGCGCCAGCCCGCGGCGGCGAGCTCGTCGAGCACCGCCGGCACGCCGTCATAGGGTCGGGTGAGGCGGGTGGGGTCGGCCTCGTAGAAGGCAAGGAATTGGTCGAGCGCTGCGCGCAGCGGGGTGTCTCCGGCACCGCTCGCGGCGAGCGCTCGCTCCACCAGCTTCGGCGCGCCGTCGCCGACCATGCCCATCACCTGCGCCAGGCTCAGCGGGGGCCGGCCGAGCTCGGCCAGGAGCGCATTCGCCGCCGCTGCGAGGTCGGGGACGCTGTCGACCAATGTCCCGTCGAGATCGAACAGGATCGCCTTCTGCGTCATCTATGTTCACAATTCTTTACTATGTGACGTTATCCTTATATGGCAGGTTTCAGCGCGCGGACATCCATGATATTGCTCTCCCGCACTCCCCCTTTCTTCGTCGAGCACCCATGAGCGATTCGCGCTTGGCCGTGCTGATCCTGGCCGCGGGTCAGGGCACGCGGATGAAGTCGGCGCTGCCCAAGGTACTGCACCGGATTGCCCATCGGCCGATGATCCGGCACGTGCTGGCGGCGCTAGCGCCGCTCGAGCCCGCGCGCACCATCGTCGTCATCGCGCCCGGCATGGATCAGGTCGCCGAGGCGGTCGCGCCGGCGGAGACAGTGGTTCAGGTGAAGCCGCGCGGCACCGGCCATGCCGTGGCGTCGGCGCGTCCGCTGCTCGAGGGATTTGCCGGTGACGTGCTCGTGCTGAACGGCGATGCCCCGCTGGTGACGACGGCGACGCTGCAGGCGCTCATTGCCGAGCGGCGGCGCGCGCCCGAGGCGGCCGCCGTGGTGGCGGGCATGCGCCCGGCCGATACCAGCCCCTATGGCCGGCTGGAGATGTCCGGCGCCGGCATGCTCGAGGCGATCGTCGAATCGCGCGACTGCACCGCGGAGCAGCGCGGCATCGGCCTGTGCAATGCCGGGCTCTGGGCGATCGACGGGCGCCATCTTTTCGCGCTGCTCGAAGGCATCGGCACCGACAACGCCAAGGGCGAATACTATCTGACCGACATCGTCAAGATCGCGCGGGCGCGCGGCCTGACCTGCCGCGCCATCGAAGCGCCGGCGGATGAGATGGTCGGCGTCAACAGCCGTGCCGAGCTCGCCGCAGCCGAGGCCCTGATGCAGCGGCGGCTGCGTGCCGAGGCGCTGGCGAACGGCGTCACCTTGGTCGATCCCGACACCGTCTTCTTCAGCGCCGACACGCGCATCGGCCGCGACAGCACGGTCGGGCCCTTCGTCGTGTTCGGACCGGACGTCACCATCGGCGAGGGCGTCGAGATTCCCGCCTTCTGCCACATGGTCGGCGCCAAGATCGGCGACCGCGCGAGCATCGGCCCCTTCGCGCGCCTCAGGCCCGGCGCCGATCTCGGGCCCGAGGTGCATATCGGCAATTTCGTCGAGGTGAAGAACTCGCGGCTCGAAGCCGGCGTCAAGGCCAACCACCTGACATATCTCGGCGACAGCACGGTCGGCGCGCGCGCCAACATCGGCGCCGGCACCATCACCTGCAATTACGATGGCTTCGAGAAGTTCCGGACGGAGATCGGCCAGGGCGCGTTCATCGGCACCAACACCTCGCTGGTGGCGCCGGTCAAGGTCGGCGACGGCGCCTATGTCGCCGCCGGCAGCGTGATCACCGAGGACGTGCCGGCGGATGCACTCGCCATCGCGCGCGCCGAGCAGGCGGTGAAGCCGAAGCGCGCCGCCGAAATCCGCGCGCGGCGCAGCGCCGAGAAGGCGAAGAAGCAACAACGGCAGGGTAAGCGTTGAATGTGCGGCATTATTGGCGTGATCGGCAAACGGGAAGTGGCGCCGTTGTTGGTGGACGGGCTGCGCCGTCTCGAATACCGCGGCTATGATTCGGCTGGCGTCGCGACGCTGGTCGAGGGCCGCATCGAGCGAAGGCGCGCCGAGGGCAAGCTCGACAAGCTGGTCGAGCGCCTCGCTGCGCAGCCGATCGGCGGCAAGATCGGCATCGGCCACACGCGCTGGGCGACGCATGGCGCGCCCAACGAGACCAACGCGCATCCTATCGCGACCGGCCGCGTCGCCGTCGTCCATAACGGCATCATCGAGAATTTCCAGGAGCTCAAGGACGAGCTCACCACCTGGGGCCATAAATTCGAGACGCAGACCGACACCGAAGTGGTGGCGGCGCTGGTCACGCGCCACCTCGCCGAGGGGCTGACGCCGCAGCAGGCGGCGGCGAAGGCGTTTCGCCGCCTCGAGGGCGCGTTCGCGCTGGCCATTCTCTTCGCGGGTCATCCCGATCTGCTGATCTGCGCCCGGCGCGGGTCGCCGCTCGCCATCGGCTTCGGCGACGGCGAGATGTACCTGGGCTCCGATTCTCTGGCGCTGGCGCCGCTGACGCGCCGCATCCTCTATCTCAACGAGGGCGATTGGGCGGTCGTGACGGCCGAGGGCGCCGAGGTGTTCGACGCGGCGCATAAGAGGGTGGCGCGGCAGATCAAGGAGACGGCGCTCACCGGCGCGCTCATCGGCAAGGGCAATCACCGCCACTACATGGAGAAGGAGATCTTCGAGCAGCCGGCGGCGATCGGCGACACGCTCCACGCCCATTTCCATCCGACGACGCGCAGCGTCCATCTCGCGGCGCTGCCCTTCGCGCTCAAGGATGTGAGCAAGGTGACGATCATCGGCTGCGGCACGTCCTTCCATGCCGGGCTCGTCGCCAAATACTGGCTCGAGCGCATCGCCCGTTTGCCGACCGAGGTCGAGATCGCCTCGGAATTCCGCTATCGCGCACCGGACATGGCGAAGGGCGGCGTCTCGCTCTTCATCTCGCAGTCCGGCGAGACGCTCGATACGCTCGAGGCGATGCGCTACGCCAAGAAGCAGGGCCAGAAGCTGGTCGCGCTGGTCAACCAGCCCGAGAGCACCATGGCGCGCGAGGCCGATGCGGTGCTGGCGACGCTGGCGGGACCGGAGATCGGTGTCGCCTCGACCAAGGCCTTCACCACCCAGCTCGCCGTGCTTGCCTGCTTTACCGTCGCCGTGGCGCGCGCGCGCGGCAAGATCGACGCCGCTCAGGAGGCGAAGCTCTCGACCGCACTGACCGAGGTGCCGTCGCGCGTCACCGAGGCGCTCGGCCATGCCGCGCACATCGCCCAGCTCGCGCCGGTCATCGCCGAGGCGCGCGACGTGCTCTACCTCGGCCGCGGCACGGCCTATCCGCTGGCGCTCGAGGGCGCGCTGAAGCTCAAGGAGATCTCCTATATACATGCCGAGGGCTACGCCGCCGGCGAGATGAAGCACGGGCCGATCGCGCTGATCGACGAGCATGTGCCGGTGATCATGCTGGCGCCCAAGGACGATCTCTTCGAGAAGACCGCGTCCAACGTCCAGGAAGTGGCAGCGCGCGGCGGCAAGGTGGTGATGATCAGCGACCGCGACGGGCTGAAGCGGCTGGAGGGGCGTCTCTCCTTCGGCATCGAGGTGCCGACCTGCGATCCCTTCGTCGCGCCGCTGCTCTATGCCGTGCCGGTGCAGCTCCTCGCCTATCACGTCGCCTTGGCCAAGGGCACCGACGTCGACCAGCCGCGCAACCTCGCCAAGTCGGTTACGGTGGAGTAGAGATGCCGCGGGCGATCTTTGCGGCTTGCCAAAGCTGCATTTCCGTATCTAATGATCGCTTGCATCAACAACCACCGGGGTGAGTAAACCCTGGGATGCGGGAGGCTACTCATGCACATTGCGCTGCGCTGGATCCCCTTTCATGTCCTCTGCCTCGTGCTGGCGGCGAGCGCGTCCGCCGCGGCGGCCACCCGCTGTGATCGCCTGCTGATGCAGCTCCACGGCAAAGTGGCCGACGCCATCTGCTTCGAGAGCGCCGATCTCACCACCAACAATCCGGCGACGACGCCGGCGAACAATTCGCTGCCGGGGCTGCCGCCCTTCGCCTTCACGCCGCAGACCGACCGCAACGTCATCTCGCCGAACCCGCCCAACCGTACGCCGATTACCAAGGCCGTACCCGGCCTCCAGCTCGACGCACGGATCGCCGACGACCCCGCCGGCGAGGCACGCATCCTGCTGCGCCTGCCGGATCAATGGAACGGCAAGCTCGTGGTCGCCGGCGCCTCGGGCACGCGCAGCGAGTTCAACGGCGATTTCGCCTGGAGCGACTACGTCCTGCAGCAGGGCTATGCTTATGTCTCGCAGAACAAGGGCGTGCTGAATTTCTTCCTGGCCGCCGTCAGCCCCACCCCGCCCGCCGATCCGCTGGCCTGCCGGCTCAACCCGACATCGCCCTTCTGGGTTCACTTCTACGACAACGATCCGGCGACGCCGTTCACGCGCTGGACCGAGGTCATGGTCGAGACAGCGCGTCTCGGCCGGGATGCGCTATCGGCCCATTACGGCCGCCACCCGCGCAGGACCTATGCGGTGGGTACGTCGAATGGCGGCTACCAAGTGCGCCGCGCCATGGAGACGGAGCCCGAATTGTTCGACGGCGGCGTCGACTGGGAGGGCACGTTCGTCGATCCGGTGGCGTCCAATATCCTGATGAGCCTGCCGCCGGCGATCCTCAATTTCCCGGATTATGTCGCCTCTGGCTTCAATCCGAGCAGCACTGCCGCGAAGAATATCGTCGCGGCGGGCTATCCGCCCGACATTGTCTCGGGGACGAATTCGCTCTGGGGCCTCTATTCGGCGCAGTTCTGGGAAGTCACGCTGTGCCAATGGCAGAAGCGGCTCGATCCGACTTACGACACCTATGGCGCGGGCACGGCAAACTACAGCTATGTGGCGCGGCTTGCGGCTTCCGATGTCGGCGCCAACGTCGCGGCGATCACCACCACCGGCGCCATACAGCGCCCGCTGATTACCGTGGCCGGGACCATGGACGCGCTGCTGCCGATCAACGACCAGGCCCGCGCCTATGCCCGCAGCGTCGCGGCGGCGCGGTCGTCCTCCTCACGCGAGGGCGATGATGACGATCGCCGCGCACCGCCTTACCGCCTCTACGAGGTCCAGAACGGCAACCACATCGAGACCTTCAAGGACACCTTCCCGCAGCTCGAGTTCATTGAGCCGCATGCGCAGCGCGCCTTCGACCTGCTGGTCGATTTCGTCGAGCATGGCAGCAGCCTGCCCCCCGACCAATGCGTCCCGCGCGGCGGCGCCATCGCCGCATCGCCGAACGAGCCGGGGCATTGCGCCGCTCTCTTCGTGCCGTGATCTTTGGCCGCCAACTCGCGGCAGCGCGCGTCTAAGCGCTTTTGCGGACATAGACGGGCGCCCTCGGCGGCAGCAGATAGACGAGCGTCAGGCCGACGCAGACGGCGAGGCCGAGCCGGTAGTCGACCAGCGACACCAGGACGGCACTGGCGTAGAGGACGACGGTTCCGACATAGACCGTCGTGATCCGGCGCATGAACCCTTCCTCGAGCCGGGGATCGACGAGCCGGCGCGCGCGGCTGGCATAGAGCCACATCAGCGTCCGCGACGCGGCCGGCAGGAATAGGCCGATGGCGTAGAAGGTGACGGCGGTCTGCTGGGTCAGCGGGTCGTGATGCGCGCTGTCGCTCAGGTAGGTGGCGAGCACGTCGGTCGGGAAGGGCAGGAACGAGATCCACATGAGAAAGAGCAGATTCAGCAGCTTGAAGACGTAATCGGTCCTCTGATAGAGCATGAAGATGTAGTGATGTCGTGCCCAGTAGATGCCGATCGTCACGAAGCTAAGCACATAGGCGAAATAGGACGGCCACAGGCCGAGCAGGCTCTGAAGCAAGCTGAACGGCTCCGACGGGCTCGCCGGCCGCGGCACCTTGATCTCCAGGATGAGCAGCGTGATGGCGATGGCGAAAACGCCGTCACTGAACGCCTGGACGCGGGTCGTGTCGCGCGCGACGGTCGAGGCGTGAACCGTCTTGTGAGGCCGGTCCGCTGTGGTGGCCATCTCCTGATCTTTCTTGCCGCGGAGGCGGCCGCATTATGCGGCGACGGCGCGGCCTCGCCTTGACTTGCGTCAAGATCCCGCCGGCGCTGCCGCGAACGCGCTAGCGCTGGCGCGCGATGAAATAGGCGAGATCGACGATCTCGGCGTCGCCGACGGGTTGCAGGACCTCGGCCATCGAGGCGTCATAGCCGATGCGCGCGCGGCTCTTGTAGTCGCGCAAGGTCTTGACGAGGTAGTCCTCGCGCTGGGCGGCGAGACGGGGGACATTCTCCTGCCCGATGAGATCCGCGCGGTGGCAGATATTGCAGCGGTATTGCTCGACCAACGCGCGGCCACGATCGAGCCGCGCCGCGTCGGCTGTGTCCGCGGGCGGGATGGGTGGCGGCAGCTTGGCGATAAAATCCGCGACGTCGCGCAGATCGTCGTCGCTGAGCCCCTTGGTGGCTTCGTTCATCGGCTCGAAGACGCGCTGCTTCTCGCGGAAGAGATAGATTTGAATCAGCGTGTAAGGTGCGGTCTGCGCGCCCAGCGACGGCACCTCCGGCGTCTCCGATTGCCCCTTCTCGCCGTGGCAGGCAAAGCACGGCGCGAGCCGCTCGGCCAGCTGTTCGGCGGCTGCCGGAAGCACGGCGGCCGACAGCATCGTCAGGGCGGCGATGGCGATACGCATCAGCCGAAGGAGGGCCGGACGCTCGACGCGCCCGGCCTTTTGCTCAATGGCGCTCGGAGATCTGCGGCGAGCTGCGCTGCGGCGCGTAGCTCACGCGGTAGACGGCGCCGTTGTAATCGTCGGAGATCAAGAGCGAGCCGTCCTTCATCACCTCGAGGTCGGCAGGGCGGCCGAGATAGTTGTTGTTCTCGAGGAAGCCGGTGATGAACGGCTTCACGGACTTGACCGTGCCGTCCTTGTTGAGCGTCGCGACGACGATGTCGCCACCGATCTTCTTGGTCTTGTTCCACGAGCCGTGGCGCGCGATGAAGATGGCGCCGCGGTACTCGCTCGGGAACATGCGGCCGGTATAGAAGC
The DNA here is from genome assembly GCA_036394355.1 of Allostellaceae bacterium. Classification (GTDB taxonomy): domain Bacteria; phylum Pseudomonadota; class Alphaproteobacteria; order ATCC43930; family CGMCC-115725; genus DAHUYF01. The sequence goes on from DASWFH010000110.1 coordinate 8,092, forward strand.
GCATGCCCAGGGGCGCGCTGTGCGGCCCCAGGAGCGCGACCGGCTTGGTGAATTCGTCGCAGCTGTGTCCCCAGCCGAACTCCTGGTCGGGGATGTCGCCCTGGTGGCAATAGGGGAAGCCGAAATTGTCCTTGCCGGGATTGGCGAGGCGGTTGAGCTTGTCCTGCGGGATTTCCTCGGACAGCCAGTCGCGCTGGTTCTCGGTGAAATAGAGCTGCTTGGTCACCGGGCTAAAATCCATGCCGACCACCTGACGGATGCCGCGCGCGACGACCTGCATGTCGCTGCCGTCGAGCTTGATGCTGCGGAGCTGCGCATGCGTCTCCGGCGGCATGCAGATGTTGCAGGGCGCGCCGACGTTGAAATAGAGTCGATTGTCGGGGCCGACGGTGAGGAACTTCCAGCCATGCGGCTCGTCCTTGGGCAGATCGCTATAGATGACCTGCGGCTTCGGCGAGTCGTTGAGATGATTCTCGACGTCGTCGATCTTGGAGATCTGCGACAGCTCGGCGATATAGAGCGTGCCGTCGTGGAGCGCGATGCCGTTGGGGCGGAAGAGCCCGGTGAGGAGCGGCTTCGCCTCGCGCTTGCCGTTCTTGTCGGTGATCGCATAGATCTTGTCGGCCACGCGCGAGCTGACGAACACGGTGCCCTTGTCGCCGATGCGCAGCGAGCGCGCGTTGGTCATGCCGCTG
>DASWFH010000111.1:0-4652 GCA_036394355.1 Allostellaceae bacterium
CCGCCACGACACGCGCTGGGTGTTGCCGACAGCGACGTTGCGCGCCTGTGGCGATGACGTTCCCGACCGCCTCCACTACGCCTTCACCCGGGCACTCAACCGGCCGTGACCGGCTCCTTCGTGGCTGCCTCGGCCGGTGCCTCCGTCTCGACGGTCTCGAACTCGGCCGGCAAGGTGATCTCGATGAGCTCGAGATCGTCGGAATGCGCCACCTCGGCGTGACGGATGCCGGGCGGCTGATGGACGCAAGAACCGGCCTCGGCGGTGACTTCGCCGACGCCCTCATAGTCGAATTTCACCCAACCTCGCAGGACGTAATACATCTGGAAGTCGAGGTTGTGTTTGTGCCAGCCGAAGCCGGCGTGGCCGCCTGGCTTGGCGCGGATGACGTGCGCCATGGCGCGCCCGCCGGTGGCGGCGCTGATGCCAAGGTCGCGGTACTCGAAGCAGGATCTTAGCCCGCCATCACGGAACACCGCGTCCTTGGCATGAGAAGCGGAGAAGCTGAGCCTGGTGTCCGTCGTCATGGATTTTCCTCGCCCGATCTCAAGTGTCGTTGCCTCGATCTTAGCGGGGAAACCGCTGCGGCGGAATCCAATCCCTTTGCGGATCGCCCTCGCCGACGCTCTACTCGGACGCTCGCCTTCCGTTTCGTCTCGCTGTCGCCGATCGGGATTCTCGACAGGGCGACTCGCACGGGATTCTTGACGCTGCTGCCGTTCGTGCTGAGCGCCAAGGGCGCGTCGTTGCCCGCGATCGGCACGGCATTGACGTTGGTCTTCGCCGGCGGAGCCACCGTAAGTTCGTCAGCGGCGTGCTCGCGGCGATCCGCGCGGCGGCGTGCTGCGCACGGTCATACTCACCGAGGGCGGCAGGCCGCTCGGCATCGTCGCGCTGCTGCCCTTGGCCGACGACGGCGTTTTTCCTGCTGCCGCTCATCGGCGTCGCACTCAACCGCATATCTTCGGTGCTTTATGGGACGGTGGCGGAGCCGGCCCCGGCGGAGCGCCGCGCCCGCGCTTTCGCAATCTTCTGATGACGGCGACGCTCGCGCCGATCAGCGCCGCCGTCCTCCTGGTGCTGCCGTTATCGCTTCCGTTGCACCCGATCTTGCAGCGGCTCGGGCACGGAAAGGTAGCGGACAGCCGGTCGGCTTATTTCTGCAAATTGCTGGCCTGAAGCGTCGTGCCGTCCAGACTGGTGAACTCGGTCATCAGGGTCGACGCGCCAGGGGCCCCGGCGTCGTTAGCGGAAGCGATCGAACCGCGGTCCGCCAGGACCGCCCAAGCGGTCAGCAGAATGCCCAAGGCGATCGGGGCGAAGGGCACCCATTTCCCGAGGGTCTTCCGAGTGATCCTGGTCATGCTCCCACTCCTTCGTTTGTCCGAGGCCGCGCCCAGCCATGTTCGCCGCAGGTGAGGAATAGCCAAGAGGCTAGGATGCTGTAAGTTCGCGTGTATAATAGCCATGATTGTTTTAATAAGTGGGTAAGTTCACCGATGGCTTTACTGGTAATTTACTAAATTGCCTCGGATCAGCCCGCTCAAATACTCGGGTCCCTGTCGATGGACGCTCTAACTGGGGATATGTTGGCGCCAGCGAACTCAACCTCATCGTATGGCAGCGGCCCGGACCGCCACCGGTCGCGATTGCATCGGGGCAGGGACCTCGGCCCGGGTGGCCAAGGCCGGTAGCAGCGAGTCAACTGTTGGATTGCCCGAGCGCCGGTCAGCGGCCGCGCACGCCGCTGAGGAACTGGTCGACCTCGTGGCGCAATCTTTCGGCCTGGCTGGCGAGCTCGCCGGCCGAGGTCAAGACCATGTTGGCGGCGCGACCGGTCTCGTCGGCGCTGCGCGTCACGCCGGCGATGTTGGTGGACACGGTCTCTGTGCCCTCGGCCGCCTGCTGTACGTTGCGGGCGATGTCGCGGGTCGTCGCCGCCTGCTCCTCGACGGCCGCGGCGACGCCGGCGGCGATCTCGCTGACGCGGGTGATGGTGCGGGAGATGTCCTCGATAGCGCTGACAGCGCCGCGCGTCGCCTCCTGGATCTCGCCGATCTGGTGCGCGATCTCCTCGGTGGCCTTCGCCGTCTGATTGGCCAGGCTCTTCACTTCCGAAGCGACGACGGCGAAGCCTTTGCCGGCCTCGCCGGCGCGCGCCGCCTCGATGGTGGCGTTGAGCGCGAGCAGGTTGGTCTGCGAGGCGATCACGTTGATGAGCTGCACCACGTCGCCGATCTTCTGCGCGGCTGCGGCGAGGCCCTGCACGGTCGCCGTCGTGCGCTGCGTCTCGGCCACCGCTTGGCTCGCGACTTTCGCCGATTGCAGCACTTGCTGGCCGATCTCGTTGGTGGATGTCGACAGCTCGTCAGCGGCCGAGGCGACGGTCTGCACATTGCGGGATGCCAGCGCCGACGCCTCGGACACCGCGGTCGCCTGCTGGCTGGTCTCGTCGGCGGTGGCGGCCATGGCGCTCGCGGTCGCCTGCATCTCCGTCGCGGCGCTCGAGACGGTCTCGACCACGCTCTTGACGCTGCTCTCGAGCCCCTGCGCCAGCGACAGCAGGTCGGCGCGGCGCTGCTCGGCCATCTTGCGGCGCTCCACCGCGGCTTTGTCGTCGGCGGATTTGGCGGCACGGCCGGTGTCGCGGAACACGACCAGGGCCGAGGCCATCTCGGTGATCTCATCTCTGCCGCCCTGTGGAATGGATGCGTCGAGATTGCCGCCGGCGAGCTCGGCCATGCTGAAGCGCAGCACGCTCAGGCGCCGCACGACGCTCCGGCCGACATAGAACACGGCGATGACGAAAGCGATGAGGACGCTCGTCATCGCGATCGAGATGAGCACGACGCGGCCATGCGCGATCGCCGTACCGGTATTCGTCGCCGCGGTCTTCGCCGCGCCCTCGCTGAACTCGACCAGCTTGGCCACTTCCTGCTCGAGCGTGCTCGCCAGCTTGCGGTTGGCGCCAAGCCCGGCCTCGCCGACGGCGATGATCTCGAGCTCCCGCTGCCGCAGATCGAACATGTTCTGGTCGCCGCGGCCGTACTGCACCAGCTCGCCAACGGGTGCGCGCAGCACGCCGGCGGTGCGATCCGTCTTCAACGCCGCGAGCGATTTATCGAGATGGTTGGCGGCGGCGCCGAAGCGGTCGCGCAGCGGCGGCAGCAATTCCTTGCTCGGGAGATTGGCGGCTTCGGTGAGGAGGCCCAGCGCCAGGTTGCTGTCGGCGCGCAGGTCGAACATCGCCTGCAGGGCGGAAAGCCGTGTATCGGCAAGCTCGGTCATGTGCTTTTTCATCGCCCGGGCCTCGGCGATGTCGCCGGCTTTCTCCAGATCCATGGCGAGATCGAAGGCGGCATCGTCGACCAGCGGCGCCAAGGCGGTCGCTATCGCGGCATGCGCGGCGCGGACACGGGCATCCATCGCCACGCGCGCGTCGCGCACGACCAGACGCTGCTCTACGGTCTTGGCGAGCTGGGCAAGGTTGTCGGACATCTCGCCGGCGGCGCGGCGCAAAGGCGCGGTGGCCTCGCTCCCGCCGGGAACGCTGGCGAGAGCATCGATGGCGCCGGTCAGCTCCTGCTGGTGGGCCTGGAGTGTGGTCACCGCGGTCTGACGCTCGTTGAGGTCGTTGGCGGCGAACAGGGCCGGTGCGATCGACACGATCTCGGCGCTGCTCTTGGCCAGGCGCAACGACTGGCTCATCGCCGGCAGGTTCTTGCCGGCGATGCCGTCCAGCGTGCGGCCCATATCCTCGTAAGACAGGACGGCGACGGCGCTGGCGAGCACGGTGAGCCCGGCGACGGCGCCGAAGGCGACGAACAGCTTGCTGCGGATGCCGAAGCCGCGCCGGGTTGGCGTCGCTTGAGGTGCCCGATCGTCCGATGTTTTCCAGCTTGCCATTGCCTGCTCTGTTACTGCAACCGGGCTCAGCTGCCCGCTTTCGTCAGCCGTTCGACCGGCCGGAAACGACCGTCCGACTGGATGACCGTGAGAAACACCTGATTGGAGCCGCGATTGTTGTCGGGCCCATAGGCGAGGCTGATGCCGCCGAGGTCGAAGCTGTTGTGCGCCATGACCTCGAGCAGGTTCGCCCGCGTGATCGCGTTGCCCGGCAGCTTCTCGAGCGCCATGACCACGAGCCGGCCGACCATATAGCCCTCGAGCGAGACGAAGCCGGGCATCGCGTCGGCCTTCGCGGCTTTGAGCGCGGCCTGATAATGCGCGACGAGGCCGATCGTGGTGTCGGTCGGGAAGGGGACGACCTGCGTCACCACCACGCCAGCGCCATCGCGCCCAAGCTCCTTGGCGAGCGCCTCGCTGCCGACGAAGGAGATGTTGACGAAAACGGCGTCGAGCTTGATCTGGCGCGCGACCTTGATGAACTCGGCGCAGGGCTTGTAGGCGCCGACCATGATCACTGCCTCGGGCCTGCCGCTTCTGATCGACAGGAGGGCGCGCTTGACCGCGGTCGTGTTGCGCTCGTAGGCGCCTTCCGCCACCAGCGCCATCTTGCGCCGGTCGAGCGCGCGCTTCACGCCCGCGAGCCCTGCCTGGCCGAAGGCGTCGTCCTGATAGAAGATGGCGATGCGCGAGACGCCGAGATCCTTGGTGAGGTGCTCCACCATGGTCTCGGTCTCCTGGAAATA
>DASWFH010000112.1:0-1639 GCA_036394355.1 Allostellaceae bacterium
GACCCGAAGCTGCTGGTGGAGATGGTGGCCACGCTGCTGACAGGCGTCGCCGCCGTGGTCGCGGCCTTCCATCTGAGCCTGCCCGACCGCTCGCCGGCCTGGGCGCTGCTGCCGCTGCCGTTTCTCGCCGCGTGGATCGCCAGCAGCGGCTACAGCTGCTATCGCCACTGGATCAGCTTCGGCCCGGGTGGCTGGGAGCTCGGCGAAAGCGCGCATTGCTTCCGCTTCATCCTGGCGATCAGCCTGCCGCTCGGCATCAGCCTGCTGCTGCTGTTGCGCCGCGCCGCGCCGCTGACGCCGGTGCGTGTCGCCGCAATCGCCGGGCTCGGCATCGCCGCGATCGCCGCCTTCGTGCTGCAGTTCTTCCACCCCTTCGACGTGACCTTCATGGACCTCGCCGTCCACCTCGTCGCGGTCGCCCTCGTCGTCGCCGCCGCATCGCTCATCGAGCGCGCAGCGCAGCGAAGGCGAGCCGTCGGATAGGTTCTTACGGCAGCGTCGCCGAGGCACGCCGCCGCCGACGGGGCGGCTTGGCCGCGGGTGCGCTCTTGAGCAGGTCGAGCAGGCGCGCGACGCGCTCGGGCGGCAGCTTGCGGATGCGCTCGGCCAGGAGATTGGCGAGCTCGGTGGCGGCGGGCGAGAGGCCGGCCGTGTCGACGGTGATGCGCGGATGCGACAGCCGCGCCAGGCGATGCAGCTCGTCGGCGTCGTCCCAGATGATGTTGAGCAGGGCGCAGATGGCGACGACCATGGCATGCGTCGGCCGGCCGCGCCGGCCATGCTCGAGTGCCGAGAGATAGGCGGCGGAAACGCCGAGTGCCTCGGCCATCTGCTTCAGGCTGATGCCGCGCTCGGCGCGGAGCTGGCGCAGGCGCACGCCGAACGGCGTCATCGCCGCCGCCGCAACAGCAGATAGAGCGCGCCGGCGCCGCCGTCCTTGGGCTGCGCCGCGGCGATGGCGAGGAGGCGCGCGCGGTTGGGCGCCTCGTTGAGCCAGCGCGGCACGGCGGCGCGCAGCACGCCGCCGGCGCTCGTGCCCGGGCGGCCCTTGCCGGTGATCACCAGCACGCAGCGCCACCCCGCATGCTCGGCGCGGGCGAGGAACGCGTCGAGCGCGCGATGCGCCTCGTCCTGGGTCATGCCGTGCAGATCGAGCCGTGCGTCGATGCGGCGCTCGCCGCGGCGCAGGCGGTCGGCGCTGCGGCGGTCGACGCCGGGCGTCACGCCCAGCGCAAGATCCGGCAGCTTGGCGACGGGCGGGGGCGGTGCCGCGCGGCGGGGAGGCTTCGCCGGCTTGGGCGGCGGCGCATCGCCGGCTGGCGGCTCCGTGCCGGCCGCGCCGGTGTGCTTCGCCAGCGGCGCGACGCCGCGCATGGCTGCGCGCCACAACGCGCGCTCCTCGCTCTTAGGGTGACGTCCCGCCATCCTCGATCAGCACGATGTGCAGCCGGCGCGGCCCGTGCGCGCCGAGCTCGATGCGCTGCTCGATATCGCCGGTGCGCGACGGGCCGGTGATGAAATTGACGGTGCGCGGCATCGCGAAGGCGCCGTCGGCGGTGTGCTGGCGCGCGCGCAGCTGCGTCCAGCCGTCCTCGTAGGTTCCCACCACCTGATCGCCGTGCATGACCACGATATGGGT
>DASWFH010000113.1:0-7960 GCA_036394355.1 Allostellaceae bacterium
ACCGCCGTGCCGTAGGCGACGATCTCGGTGATGCCTTGGGCGATCTCGCCGGAATCGAAGCGCATCATGACGATGGCGTCGGCGCCTTCGAGCTGCGCCTCGGCGACCATGCGGTCGATCGCGTGCTGGCGCGCGGTCTGCAGCATCTCCGTGTATTGATGGATCTCGCCGCCGATGATGGTCTTGAGCCCGGCCAGCACATTGCCGACGAGGCCGCGGCTGCGCACGGCGATGCCGAAGACCTCGCCCAGCGTCTCCTGCACCTCGTGGCCGGCGACGCGTTCCGTGGTAGCGATCAGCATGCTCATTTGAGTCCCCCCGCTGGGCGGCCCGGTGGCGGCCCGCGGCGGAGACTAGGGCAGCATCATTGCCAACTTCTTGCCGCCCTTGGCGGCAGGCGTGCCGTCATCCAATATTCTGTCTATGGCCGATGACGATGACCGCAAGGAGCAGCTGCCCGCCGCGCACAAGGCGGCGGAAATCGAGGCTTTCCTGCGCCAGGTCAAAGCCATGCCGGCGGTGCGACCGGCGTCTGGCCGCGGCCGGCTCATTTTCGCGCTCGACGCCACGGCAAGTCGCGCTCCCACCTGGGACCGCGCCGCCAAGCTCCAGGGCGAGATGTTCGAGGCCGCGGCAGCGCTGGGCGGACTCGAGGTGCAGCTTGTCTTCTACCGCGGCTTCGACGAATGCAAAGCGAGCCGCTGGCTCGGGGCGGCGCCGGAGCTGCATCGTGTCATGAGCGGCGTCTCCTGCGCCGGCGGCGAGACGCAGATCGGCCGCGTGCTCGGCCATGCCGCGAAGGAGGCGCGCGCCGGCAAGGTTAACGCGCTCGTCTTCGTCGGCGATGCCATGGAGGAGAAAGCCGACGAACTCTGTCGGCTGGCGGGCGAACTCGGCCTGCTCGGCGTGCCGCTCTTTATCTTCCATGAAGGCCGCGACCCGGTTGCGGCCGGCGCGTTCCGGCAGATGGCGCGGCTGTCGCGCGGCGCCTATTGTCCCTTCGACGCCGGCAGCGCCGAGCAATTGCGCGCACTCCTGGGCGCGGTCGCCGCCTATGCCGCAGGTGGGCCGGCCGCGCTCGCCGATTACGGCGAGCGCACCGGCGGCGCAGCCCTGCTGCTCGCAGGGCGGGTAGGTGACGTGGAGAGATAGCGAGGGGCCATGATCTATCTCGGCCTCGGCGTGGTGGTGCTCATCCTGGTGCTGGGGCTGTCGCGCGCTTTCGTTGCGGCCGATCCGGCCAAGCTCGCGCGGCGGCTGGGCAGGCTTGTCGGCGCGGTCTGGCAACGGCGGCAATCGGTCAAAGATCGCCCGCCCCGCCGCTCGTCCGAGGTGGAGACCGACTACATCCGCATGCGCCTCGACCATGACAGCGGCACGATGTCCGGCCTGGTCCGGCGCGGGCCTTTCCAGGGCCGCCGGCTGGACGAGCTGACGCAGTCCGAGCTGCTGGCGCTGTGGCGCCAATGCCGGGTGGAGGACGAGGCGGGGGCCAATCTGCTCGAGGCCTATCTCGACCGCCTGCTGCCGGACTGGCGGGTCGCGGCGCAGCGCGCCGGCTCCGCCGGCGGCGGCAAAACCAGCCCGCGCCCGGCGGATGCCATGACCCGGGCGGAGGCCTATGAGGTGCTCGGCCTCTCCTGGGGGGCCGGCGAAACGGAGATCCGCGAGGCGCATCGCCGGCTGATGATGAAGCTGCACCCGGACCAGGGCGGCTCGACCTATCTCGCGGCAAAGCTCAACCGCGCGCGGGAAGTTTTGCTCGCCGGTTGAGGCGGCTGGCGGGGTCAGGGCCAAAGGGTTATAAACCGCTTATATAATCCCGGGCGGATAGCATCCGCGCAGTTCGCGTGGCGAGGGAACAACGGGCGCCGCCCTTTCGTTATCTGCATACGCCTTCACTGACAGAGATCGTCTTCATGGCACAGCGCATTCGCAAGGCCGTCTTCCCGGTCGGGGGATTGGGCACGCGGTTCCTCCCGGCCACCAAGGCCATGCCGAAGGAGATGCTGCCCGTCGTCGACAAGCCGCTCATCCAGTACGCGGTCGAGGAGGCGCAGCACGCCGGCATCGAGGAGTTCATCTTCGTCACCGGGCGGTCCAAGACGGCGATCGAGGACCATTTCGACCAGTCCTACGAGCTCGAGACCACGCTCAAGGAACGCGGCAAGAACGCCCAGGTCATCACCGTCAACTCCTGGATGCCGCGCCCCGGCCAGGTCGCCTATACGCGCCAGCAGGTGCCGCTGGGCCTTGGCCATGCCGTGTGGTGCGCGCGCAACCTGGTGGGCGATGAGCCCTTTGCGGTGCTGCTCGCCGACGATCTCATCCTCGCCGACAAGCCCTGCCTGACGCAGATGGTCGAGGCGCATGACGAGACCGACGGCAACGTCGTCGCAGTGATGGAAGTGGCGCGCGAGCACACCAACCGCTACGGCATCCTCGACATCGAGCAGGATGACGGCCGCCTCGTGAAGATGCGCGGCGTCGTCGAGAAGCCGGAGCCCGCCAAGGCGCCGTCCAACCTCAGCATCATCGGCCGCTACATCCTGCAGCCCGAGGTGTTCGACCACCTCGCGCGCATCGGCCGCGGCGCCGGCAACGAGATCCAGCTCACCGACGCGCTCGCCGAGCTCATCCGCGGCAACAAGCCGTTCCACGGCCTGCGCTTCGCCGGCCGGCGCTTCGACTGCGGCGATAAGGTCGGCTTCCTGCAGGCCAACATCGCCTTCGCCCTGTCCCGGCCGGACATGAGCGAGGCGGTCAAGCAGATCCTCAGCGAATATTGCTGAAGCGGAGAGGAGGGGAGCCCATGCGCGACGGCGGCGCCGGACGCGGCCACGTTTTCAACCCCACCATCTTGCGCGAATACGATGTCCGCGGCGTGGTCGACGACACGCTGGGCGAGGCGGATGCGCGCGCGCTCGGCCGCGCCTTTGCCGCAATCCTCGCCGAGAAGGGCGGCAAGCGTGTCGCCATCGGCCGCGATGGCAGGCTGAGCTCGCCCGCGCTCGAGGCGGCACTGGTCGACGGGCTCACCGGCAGCGGGATCGACGTGGCACGCATCGGGCTCGGGCCGACGCCCATGCTCTATTTCGCCGTCAACACTCTCGATGTCGATGGCGGCATCATGGTGACGGGATCGCACAACCCCGCCAACTACAACGGCTTCAAGCTGATGCTCGGCAAGAAGTCGTTCTTCGGCCAGGACATCCAGCGCCTGGGGCGCCTCGCCGCGGAGGCGCCGCGCCCCGCCGCGCGCGCCGGGCAGGTCGCCGAGAAGGCGGTGACCGAGGCCTATGTCGCGCGGGTCCTCGCCGATTACGACGGAACGCGGCCGCTCAATGTCGCCTGGGATGCCGGCAATGGCGCCACCGGCGAGGTGCTGCAGCATCTCGTGCAAAAGCTGCCCGGCAAGCATATGCTGCTCAACGAACGGATCGACGGCCGCTTCCCGGCGCACCATCCCGACCCGACCGAGGCGAAAAACCTCGTCCAGCTGCAGCAAGCGGTAGCGGACAATCGCGCCGATCTCGGCATCGCCTTCGACGGCGACGGCGACCGCATCGGCGTCGTCGACGGCAAGGGCCGCATCCTCTGGGGCGACCAGTTGATGGTCGTGCTGGCCGGCGACGTGATTCGCGCGCGGCCCGGCGCCACCATCATCGCCGACGTCAAGGCGAGCCAGGTGTTGTTCGACGAGGTCGCGCGCATGGGCGGCACGCCGCTGATGTGGCGCACCGGGCATTCGCTGATCAAGACCAAGATGGCCGAGATCGGCGCGCCGCTCGCCGGCGAGATGAGCGGCCACATTTTCTATGCCGACCGCTATTACGGCTATGACGACGCGCTCTACGCCGCGGTGCGGCTGCTCGGCATCGTCTCGCGCAGCGGCGAGAGCCTGGCGCAGATGCGCGATCGCCTGCCGGTGGTGGTCAACACGCCTGAGCTGCGCTTCCCCTGCTCGGAGGCACGGAAATTCGCGGTCATCGACGAAGTGCGCCAGCGCTTGAAGCGCGCCGGCGCCGAGATGTCCGACATCGACGGTGTGCGCGTCAAGACGGGCGACGGCTGGTGGCTGCTGCGCGCGTCCAACACGCAGGACGTGCTGGTGGCGCGGGCCGAGGCCAAGGACGAGGCGGGGCTGTCCCGGCTCAAGGCGCTGCTCGCCGAGCAGCTGCGGGCGAGCGGCATGACGCCACCGCCCAAATTCTAAGCCGGATCAGGCGGGGCCGCAGTGAGAATCGAAACGGGCTGCGGTGTCGGCCGCAGCCCGTTTCGGAATGACGCCTTGTCTCAGGGCTTAGTTAAGCGCCGCCTGCTGGACGGTGCCGGGCGCCACCACCGCGCATTGCAGGTGCTTGCGGTGGAGCGTGCGGCACGCCTTGGTTGCTTCGCGCTCGGAGAAGTTCACGATGCGGGCGCGGAACACCGGCTCCTTGTCGATATGGCCTGGGGCGAGCACCTGCGTTTCCTTGCCCTTGGCTGCGGGCAGCCGGGCGAACGCCTTGGCCGCAGCCTTCTCGGCGGCGCCTTCCTCGCTGAAAGCGCCGACCTGGATGCTCCAGCCGCCGTGGCGCCGGTGCGCGGTCCGTGCGCCCCCGGGCATTGCCGCCTCGGCGCGCCCGACCGGCGAGAGTGCGGCGATGGTGCGGCGCGCCTGCTCGGCGACGGTGGTGTCCGGGTCGTCCTCCGTCGTCGCGGCCGCCGTCGCGGCCGCCGTCGCGATCGTCGGCGCGGCGGCGTCGCCGAAGCCTTCGCTCAGCAGCTGCGCCATCTCGCTGTCGCGCGCATAGGCCGACTGGCCGCCCATGACGACGCCGACGAGGCGGCGGTTGTTGCGCACCGCCGAGGCGGCGAGGTTGAAACCGGAGGCGCGGATGTAGCCGGTCTTGATGCCATCCATGCCCTCGAAGCTCTGCATCAACCGGTTGTGGTTGACGTAGGTCGCGCCGTGGTAGGTGAATTCCTCGGTGGCGAAATAGGCGTATTCCTTGGGGAAGTCGCGATAGAGCGCCTGCGCCAGCTTGGCGAGATCGCGCGCCGTGGTGAGCTGGGCCGGGTTGGGCAGGCCGGAGGCGTTGCGATAGGTCGTGTTGGTCATGTCGAGCTCGCGCGCCTTCTCGGTCATGCGCTCGGCAAAGGCCCGCTCGCTGCCGGCCAGCGCCTCGGCGACCACCACCGCGGCGTCATTGGCGGAGCGGGTGATGAGGCCGAGGATCAGGTCGCGCACCGGGACCATCTGTCCTTCGGCGAGGCCGAGCTTCGAGGGGGCCTGGTTCCGGGCGCGGTGCGAGACGCGCACGCTCTGGTCGAGGGTGAGCTGGCCCGATTCGAGCGCCTCGAACGCCAGGTAGAGGGTCATCATCTTGGTCAGCGAGGCGGGGTAGGCTTTCGCATCCGCGTTATGCTCGCTCAGCACCTGACCAGTGTCGGCGTCCATGACGATCGACGAATCGGTCTTGGCGATCCGCGCGGATAAGGGGGAGCTCCAGAGAAACATCGCGCCTGCCAGGGCGGCCAGCAGTTGAATCGCGGTGAATCGGCCAAAACGTGCCCGCGGCATAAAACGTCCTATCATCGCTTCCCAGTCCCCTGAGGCCCGCCAACGGATTCAATCAAAGAGAGATTAAAAAAACGTCGACTCCTTGTCTAGGTTTCTCTTGCTGTTAATGGTGAATTTTGGCCGGCCGCCCGATCATCGAAAAAGGCGAGTGGCAGAGAAGCAAGGCATCTTGCGGTTGGCAAACGCGCTGGGCGGAGCCAGGTTCATCCGCTCACCCGATTTTGTCTTGGGCCGTCGCCCGATTTCGCCGTCCTTGCCCCGAAGGAGGGCAGTTTGCTGGTTTGCCGGAGGGTTGCTGCATCGCACAAAACAATTTGAAATTCGGCCGCGACGTGCCATATTACGATGGTGCGACGCAGCATTTGTGCAGGCGCGCTCCGGAGGCGACGGACGAGGGAGAGGAAGGATGGCGACGAAGGTAAAGAAGCCGGCGACCGCCGCGGCGGTCGCCACCGAATTCAACGGCGCAGCCGCCCCGGCACCCGCCGCGCTGTTCGTGGGCTATGAGGAGCTGGCCGATCTCGGCCGCGAGAATTTTGCCGCGGTGTTGCGCGCCAATGCGGCGCTGAGCGAGGGTCTCGAGGCTATCGGTAAAGAGGTGATGGGCTACGCTCGCAACTCGTTCGAGAACGCGGCCGAGACAGCGACGGCGTTGCTCGCGGCCAAGACGTTCGAGGATGTGGTGCAGCTCAACACCGACTTCGCCAAGGCCAGCTTCGAGCGCATGATCGAGGGCTCGACCAAGCTGTCCGAGATGGGCGTGAAGGTGGCGAACGAGGCGCTGGCGCCGTTGGGCGACCGCGTCGAGGCGACCTTCCAGAAGCTCGGCAAGCCGCTTGCGGCCTAACGTCGCCGGGCCGGTCGCGAGTCGACCGCAAGGACCCGGCTTCGGCCGGGTCTTTTTTTTGGTCGATGGTGATGTTTGGCGAACGTTAACTATAGGGAACTAGCATTGCCGGCAGCTTTTGCGCGACTGGTTCGCGCACCGGGGATTCGCCGTGACGATTTATGGAAAGGGCTTTCCCCGGCGGATGCGAACCCAATATCATGGGGAGCGTAGGAGCAAACGGACCGTATCCTGTTCGACCGAAGATGAGCGACGTCGAGAAGCGGAACGGTGGCGAGGGGCCGGCCACCGGGGTCATCGTCAAGGCCAAGCCCAAGACGAAGAAGCCCGCCATGTACAAGGTCCTCATGTTGAACGACGACTACACGCCGATGGAGTTCGTCGTTCACATCCTCGAGCGGTTTTTCAACAAGAACCGCGAGGAGGCGACGCGCATCATGTTGCATGTCCATCGCCGCGGCGTGGGCGTCTGCGGCGTTTATACCTACGAAGTCGCGGAGGCGAAGGTCACCCAGGTCATGGACTTCGCTCGGCAACATCAGCATCCGCTGCAATGCACGTTGGAAAAGGATTGATACGTAAGGCCCCAGTCGGAACCAAATAAGGAATAGGCGTAGATGCTTTCGCGCAACCTTGAAAAAACCTTGCATCGGGCCCTCGCTTACGCCAATGAGCGGCGGCACGAATACGCCACACTGGAGCACCTTTTATTGGCACTCACCGAGGATCAGGACGCGGTGGCGGTGCTGCGCGCCTGTACGGTCGACATCGAGAAGCTGCGCCGCGATCTCACCGGCTATGTCGACAACGAGCTCGTCAACTTGGTGTCGAACAATGTCGAGGACGCCAAGCCCACGGCGAGCTTCCAGCGCGTGCTGCAGCGCGCCGCCATCCATGTGCAAAGCTCCGGCCGCGAGGAGGTGACCGGCGCCAACGTGCTCGTCGCCATGTTCGCGGAGCGCGAGAGCCATGCCGTCTATTTCCTGCAGGAGCAGGACATGACGCGCTTCGACGCCGTCAACTACATCTCGCACGGCATCGCCAAGGCGCCCGGCCGCTCCGAGACGCGCCGCGTCCAGGGCGCCGACGAGGAGGAGCGCAGCGGCGGCAACGAGAAGCAGCAGAAGCGCGGCCATGACGCGCTCGATGCCTACTGCGTCAACCTCAACAAGAAGGCGAAGAACGGCAAGATCGACCCGTTGATCGGCCGCGAGGCCGAGGTCGACCGCACCATCCAGATCCTGTGCCGGCGCTCCAAGAACAACCCGCTCTATGTCGGCGACCCCGGCGTCGGCAAGACGGCGATCGCCGAGGGCTTGGCGCGCCGCATCGTCCAGCGCGAAGTGCCGGAAGTGCTGCTCAACGCTACGATCTATGCCCTCGACATGGGCGCGCTTCTGGCGGGTACACGCTATCGCGGCGATTTCGAGGAGCGGCTGAAGGCCGTGCTCGGCGAACTCGAGGCGATGCCCGGCGCGGTGCTGTTCATCGACGAGATCCACACCGTGATCGGCGCCGGCGCCACCAGCGGCGGCGCGATGGACGCG
>DASWFH010000114.1:0-9886 GCA_036394355.1 Allostellaceae bacterium
GGCGGGCTGCCGCAGGACCGCCTGCGGGATAAGCCGTGTGCCGGCTCGCCCAACGCCGATACCGGCTGGCGGCCGTCGCTCCCCCCTCACTTCAGGCTGCGGGCGACGTCGATGTCGAGTTCGCGGATCTTCTTGCGCAGGGTGTTGCGGTTGAGGCCGAGGAGCTGGGCCGCCCTGAGCTGGTTGCCACGGGTGGCGCCGAGGCTCAAGAGGATCAGCGGCCGCTCGACCTCGCGCAGCACCCGGTCGTAGAGCCCGGCCGCCGGCAAGCCGCCCTTATGCGCGGCGAAGTAGTCCTTGAGATGCCGCTCGGCAGCGCCGCTCAGCCCCTCATTGGCGGCGGCGTCAACCGGCCCCGGCGCCGGAACCGCCTCGGCGAGCTCGGCCTCGACCGCGTCGATGCCGATCACCTCCTGGGCATAGAGCGCGGCCAAGCGCCGCACCATATTCTCGAGCTCGCGCACATTGCCGGGCCAGCGATGGCCCTTGAGGCGGTCCATGGCCGCGACGTCGAGCGACTTCATCGGCAGCCCTTCGGCATGCGCCTGCGCGAAGAAATGCCGCACCAGCGCCGGGATGTCCTCCGCCCGCTCGCGCAGCGGCGGCAGCCGGATCGGCACGACGTTGAGGCGGTAGAAGAGGTCCTCGCGGAAGAGGCCCTGGCGGATCAGCTGGCGCAGGTCGCGATGGGTGGCGGCGATGATGCGCACATCGGCGCGGATCGGCGTGCGCCCGCCGACCGTGGTGTACTCGCCCTGCTGCAGCACGCGCAGGAGCCGCGTCTGCGCCTCGAGCGGCATGTCGCCGATCTCGTCGAGGAACAGCGTGCCGCCTTGTGCCTGCTCGAAGCGGCCGACGCCGCGCGCGGTGGCGCCGGTGAAGGAGCCCTTCTCGTGGCCGAACAGCTCGCTCTCGATGAGCTCGCGCGGGATCGCCGCCATGTTGATGGCGACGAAGCCCCCGCTGCGGCGCTTGCCGTAGTCGTGGAGCGCGCGGGCGACCAACTCCTTGCCGGTGCCGCTCTCGCCGCTGATCATCACCGTGAGGTCGGTGCCCATGAGCCGCGCCAGCACGCGGTAGATCTCCTGCATGGCCGGCGAGCGGCCGATGAGCGGCAGCTGCTCCTCGGGCTCCTCCGGCCCGCGCGCGGGCGACGACGAGGCAGTCGGCGCGGTCAGCGCGCGCTCGACGACGCTGACAAGCTCGCGCAGGTCGAAGGGCTTGGGCAGGTACTCGAAGGCGCCGCGCTCGTTGGCCTTGACCGCGGTCAGCAGCGTGTTCTGCGCGCTCATGACGATGACGCGCAGCTCCGGACGGAGCTTCTTGATGCGCGGGATGAGATCGAGGCCGTTCTCGTCGGGCATCACCACATCGGTGATGACGAGGTCGCCCTCGCCGTCGGACAGCCAGCGCCACAGCGTCGCGGCATTGCCGGTGCAGCGCACATCGTGGCCGAGCCGTCCCAGCGCCTGGGTCAGCACGGTGCGGATGGCGCGGTCGTCATCGGCGATCAGGATGGTCGAGCCGGCCATCATGACCCGCTCCGTCGCGGCGCCATGGGCAGGCAGACGCGGAACACGGTGCGGCGCGGCTGGCTCTCGAACTCGATGACGCCGCCATGATCGCCGATCACCTTGGCGACCAGCGCCAGCCCGAGCCCGGTGCCGTTGTGCTTGGTGGTGACGAAGGCGTCGAAGAGGTGTTGCCCCAGCTCCTCCGGGATGCCCTCGCCATTGTCGATGATCGAGACAACCAGCGGCAGGTGGACCCGGCTGTCGCTGCCGGCGACGGCAAGGCGCACGCCATGCTGATAGGCGGTCGTGATCTGGATCTCGCCGCCCTGCGCCGGCACCGCCTCGGCGGCGTTCTTGACGAGGTTGAGCAATACCTGGATCAGCAGGTCGCGGTTGCCGTGCACCGGCGGCAGCGAGGGATCGTAATCCTCGATGAAGCGCACATGGCGGGCGAAGCCCGATTGCGCCACCAGGCGGACGCGGTTCAGCACTTCGTGGATGTTGACGGCCTCGCGCTCGAGCGGCCGCTGGTCGGAGAACACTTCCATGCGGTCGACCAGCGCGCAGATGCGGTCGGATTCATCGCAAATGAGCCGCGTCAGCTCGCGGTCGCCCGGGCCCGCGCTCTGCTCCAGTAGCTGCGCCGCGCCGCGGATGCCGGAAAGCGGGTTCTTCACCTCATGGGCGAGCATCGCCGCCATCGCCGTGACCGAGCGCGCGGCGTTGCGATGGGTGAGCTGGCGATCGATCTTGTGGGCGATGGTGCGCTCCTGCAGCGTCACCAGCACCTCCTCGCGGTCTTCGGCGATGGGCGCCGCCTGCACCGTCATGATATGCGAGCCGAGGCGCGGCGTCTCCAAGGTCAGGCCGTATTCCGACACGCTGTGTCCGCTCATGCGCACGCTGTCGATGAGCGCGAAGACCGGGCTGTCCGGCGGCAGCAGCTGCTCGAGCGCGCCGCCCAGCAGCGTCGCGGCGCTGGTGTCGAAGAATTGCTCGGCGGCGGCGTTGGCATAGATCAGGCGGCCGCCCTCGTTGACGACGAGAACGGGATCGGGCAGCGCGGAGAGAATTGCCCAGGCATCGACCGCCACCTGGCGGGCGTCGGTGCGCTTCGCCGCGGCGCTGGCCTTGCTCATGCCGCCTGCTGCTCCGGCAGCGGCGCATAGAACGCGCGGATCATCGCCTTGACCTGCCCGACATCGTCGCTGCGGTTGACCGCGGCGCGGAACTCGGCGGAACCGGGCAGCCCCTTCGAATACCAGCCGATATGCTTGCGCGCGATGCGGCTGCCGACGGCAATCCCGTAATGGCCGAGCATGTCGTCGTAGTGGGCGAGGACCGTGTCGCGCTGGTGGCTAAGCGGCGGGTCGGGCAAGCGCTCGCCGGTCTTCAGATAGCGGATCACCTGGTTGACGAACCACGGCCGGCCATAGGCGCCGCGCCCGACCATCACGCCATCGGCGCCCGACAGGTCGAGCGCGGTGCGTGCCTCCTCGAGCGTGGTGATGTCGCCGTTGGCGATGACCGGGATCGTCACCGCGTCCTTGACCGCGCGGATGAAGGCCCAGTCGGCGCTGCCGTCATAGAACTGGCAGCGCGTGCGGCCGTGGATGGTGATCATGCGGATGCCGCACTCCTCGGCGATCTTGGCGAGAAGCGGCGCGTTGCGGCTGCGGTCGTCCCAGCCGGTGCGCATCTTGAGCGTCACCGGCAGGTCGACCGCCTTGACCGTCGCCTCGAGAATGCGCGCGGCGTGCCGCTCGTCGCGCATCAGCGCCGAGCCGGCATGGCCGTTCACCACCTTCTTCACCGGGCAGCCGAAATTGATGTCGATGATCGCCGCGCCGCGGTCGGCGTTGAGCCGCGCCGCCTCGGCCATGATTGCGGGCTCGCAGCCGGCAAGTTGCACCGCCATCGGCCGCTCTTCCGGGCAATTGGCCGCCATCGCCATGGACTGGCGCGTCTGGCGGATCATCGCCTCGCTGGCGATCATCTCGGAGACGACGAGCCCGGCGCCATGGCGCTTCACCAGGCGGCGAAACGGCAGGTCCGTCACCCCCGACATCGGCGCCAGGATGACCGGATCGTCCAGCCGGATTGTCCCGATTCGGATGCTCATTTATTAAGCGCCAAGCCCCTCTGCTTAATTATTAAGCAAATGATAACCTGCCACGCGTGCAATGCAACAAAAATCACTGGCCCTCGCAATGGCCGAACAGGGCCAGCGATAACAAGCTCGTAGTGGGAGCTATCCGATCAGGACGTCCTTGACGAACTTGACCCCGAGAAACGCCAGGGTCAACAAGAGATAGCCCAGGAGCGCCAGCCGTGCGGCGCGCCGGCCACGCAGGCCGCGGCGACGGCGCGCCAACAGGAGCCCGCCGATCACCGCGAAGGCGGCCAGCGAGAACAGCGTCTTGTGGTCGAAGGGCAGCAGGCTGCCGCCGAGGAAATGCGCCGCCGCCATGCCGCTGAGCAGGCCCAGCGCCAGCACCGCCTCGGCGAGTGCGAGTAGCCGCACTTCCAACGTCTCGCTCTCGGCCACCGCCGGCAGCAGCCGCGTCAGCGCCGTCGGACGCTTCGCCTTGAGCGCGCGCTCCTGCAGGAACACGGCGAGGCCCGCCACCGCGCCGATGGTGAGGAGACCATAGGTCGCGACGGCGAAGACGATATGCGCATCGAGCCAGCCTGCCGGCACGGCGCCGGCCAGCGGACGCTCCGGCTCGCGCTGCCAGACGAGGGCGGCGACGGCGAGCATGACGAGATAGGGCAGGAGCAGCGGCGCCAGTTGCCACGCGTGCCGCGTGCTCAGCGCCAGCACGAGGAAGAGCGCCATGGTCGCGGCGATCGTCAGCCACAACGCCATGGCGAAGCCGGTATGCCAGGGCCCGCCCATCTGCGCCGCCACCCACGCGACCGGCCCCACCACGGCCAGCGCCAGCACGGCATAGAACAGCGCGTCGGGCCCGTCCTGGCGGCGGAAGGACGCCAGCGTCGCCGGCAGCAAGGCCAGGAACGCACCGACATTGAGGATCGCGCCGTTCATCGCGCGCACATAGCCATGCCCTCGCCGCCTTGGCAAGCGGGCGCGGCTCGTCTAGCTTGCGGGCTCATGGCTTCCTGCGTGGCGCTCGTGGTGGCGGCGGGACGCGGCACCCGGCTCGGGGCGGCGCTGCCCAAGCAATACCTGCCGCTCGCGGGCAAGCCGCTGCTGCGCTACAGCCTCGAGACGCTGGCGCGCCATCCCGCGATCGGCGCCGTCGGCGTCGTGTTCAATCCCGACGATCGCGCGCACTACGAGGCGGCGAGCCGCGGCCTCGACCTGCTCCCGCCGGTCGCGGGCGGCGCGGCGCGCCAGGACTCGGTGCGGCTCGGCCTCGAGAGCCTCGCGAGCATCGCGGCCGAGCGCGTGCTGATCCATGACGGCGCGCGGCCTTTCCTCGATGCCGCCACGATCGATCGCGTGCTCGGCGCGCTCGATGCAAGCCCCGGCGCGATCCCGGCGCTGCCCTTGCGCGACACGGTGAAACGCGGCGCCGAGGGCGTCGTCGCCGAGACCGTCGATCGCACCTCGCTGTGGCGGGCGCAGACGCCGCAAGGCTTCCATTACCACTCCATCCTCGCCGCGCACCGCGCCGCGGCGGGGAGCGACCTTTCCGACGACGCCGCGGTGGCCGAGCGCGCCGGCCTCGCGGTGCGGCTCGTCGCCGGCAGCGAGGAGAATGTCAAGGTGACCACCGCCGACGACCTGCTGCAGGCGGAGCGACGCATCGCCGCGGGGCAGGGCGACATCCGCACCGGCCAGGGCTTCGACGTGCATGCCTTCGGCCCCGGCGATCACGTCTGGCTGTGCGGCGTCAAAGTGCCGCACTCGCAGGGCCTCGTCGGCCATTCCGACGCCGATGTCGGGCTGCACGCCCTGACCGATGCGATCCTCGGCGCGCTCGGCGCCGGCGACATCGGCATGCA
This sequence comes from Allostellaceae bacterium, assembly GCA_036394355.1. Lineage (GTDB taxonomy): Bacteria > Pseudomonadota > Alphaproteobacteria > ATCC43930 > CGMCC-115725 > DAHUYF01. Next base: position 5,487 of record DASWFH010000114.1, read on the forward strand.
TTTCCCGCCGGGCGATCCGCAATGGCGCGGCGCGCCGTCGCATCGCTTCCTGCGCCATGCCGCCGACCTCGTCGTCGCCGCGGGCGGCAGTATCGCCCATGTCGACGTGACGCTGATCTGCGAGCAGCCCAAGATCGGCCCGCATCGCGACGCCATGGTGGCGCGCCTGGCCGAGATCCTCGCCATCGCGCCGCGCCGCGTCAGCGTCAAGGCCACCACCACCGAGAGGCTCGGCTTCACCGGCCGCGGCGAAGGCATCGCCGGCCAGGCGGTGGCGACCCTGCGCCTGCCGCTCTGAGGCGCGCGGCGGCCATGGGCGAAGGGCGTCTTCCCTTCCGGCATCCGGCGGCGCTGCTCGCCACCTGGTTCGGCGCCGGCTTGCTGCCGGGAGCGCCCGGCAGCTGGGGCTCGCTCGCCGCGCTGCCCTTCGCCTGGGCGATCGCCACGCTGTTCGGCCCGGCGGCGCTACTGGTCGCCGCGGCGGTCCTGTTCGTCGTCGGCTGGTGGGCGGCCGAGCAGGTCGGCCGCGCCAGCGGCGTCGCCGATGAAGGCTCGATCGTCATCGACGAGGTGGCGGGGCAATGGCTGACGCTGGCGGTGGCGCCGCCTTCGGCCGAGGCCTACGTCCTGGGCTTCGTGCTGTTCCGGCTGTTCGACATCACCAAGCCGTGGCCGGCGCGCGCGGCCGAGCGCAACCTTCCCGGCGGCCTCGGCGTGATGGCGGACGACATCGTCGCCGGCGTCTACGCCGCCGCCCTGCTCTACATGCTGCTTATGATCGGGAGAGCGCTCTTTGGCTGATGATTCGCTGCGTGCGCTCGCCGAGGCGGTGCTCGGCGCCTGCCGCGCCAAGGGGCTGCGCCTCGCCACGGCGGAATCCTGCACCGGCGGCATGGTGGCCGCCGCGCTCACGGACATCGCCGGCTCGTCCGATGTCGTGGAGCGCGGCCTCGTCACCTATTCCAATGCCGCGAAGAGCGAGCTCCTGGCGGTGACGCCCGAGCTCATCGCCGCCCATGGCGCGGTCAGCGGCGAGGTCGCGTCGGCGATGGCGGCGGGCGCCCTCGCCCGCGCGCCTGTCGATCTCGCCGTCTCCATCACCGGCATCGCCGGCCCCGGCGGCGGCTCCGCAGCCAAGCCCGTCGGCCTCGTGTGGTTCGGCATCGCGGCCAAGGGCGGCGATGCAACGACGGAAAGCCACGTCTTTCCCGGCGACCGCGCGGCCGTGCGGCGCGCGGCGACGCGGCGCGCGCTCGCGCTGCTGCTCGCCGCCGCGTCGTCAAGCGAAGACAGATGATTACGACAGCAGGAGGCGACGCATGAGCGAAGCGAACCTCACCATCCGCGACGTCAAGGTGCGCGCCGTCAACGCGCCGCTGAAGCGGCCGGTGCGCACCGCCATTGGCGCCATACCGACGGCGCCGCTCGTCCTCATCGACGTCGCGACGGATCAGGGCGTCGTCGGCCGCGCCTATCTCTTCGCCTACACCCTGGCCGCGCTCGCGCCCTTGGCGCGCCTCGTCGACGAGATCGGCCGCGAGATCAAGGGAAAGCCAGTCGTCCCGCTCGAGCGCCAGCGCGACTTCGACCGGCGCTTCCGGCTGCTCGGCTGGCAGGGCCTCGTCGGCATGACCGTCTCTGGGCTCGACATGGCATTGTGGGACGCGCTCGGGCAAGCGGCAGGCTGGCCGGTCGCACGCCTCCTGGGGGGCGCGCCCGTCGCGCTCCCCGCCTATGACAGCTACGGCATCGTCGATCCCCGCGCGGACGAGCGCGCGCTCACCCAATCCGTCGCGAGCGGCTTTCGCGCGCTCAAGATCAAGCTCGGCGAGAGCGACATCGCGCGCGACGTCGCGACCGTCAAGGCGGTTCGCGCGCTGATCGGACCCGGCATCGCCCTCATGGTCGACTACAACCAGTCGCTCGATCCGGTCGAGGCGGGCCGGCGCATCGGCGCGATTGCCGCCTTCGACATCCACTGGGTCGAGGAGCCGGTACGGGCCGACGACCTAGAGGGCCACGCCCGCGTGCGCGCGGCATCGCCGGTGCGCGTGCAGACCGGCGAGAACTGGTGGTTCCCGCGCGCCATGGCCAACGCGATCGCCGCGGGCGCCAGCGACTACGTCATGCCCGATGTCATGAAGATCGGCGGCGTCACCGGCTGGCTGCGCGCTGCCGCCCTCGCCGAGGCGGCGTCCCTGCCGATGTCGAGCCACATCTTTATCGAGGCGAGCGCGCATCTCCTCGCGGTGACGCCGACGGCGCATTGGCTCGAATATCTCGACATCGCCGGCGCCGTCCTGGCCGAGCCGTGCCAGCTTGCCGAGGGACGCGTAACCGCCCGAGGGCCCGGCCTCGGCCTCGCCTGGGACGAGCAGGCGGTCGAGCGCTTCAAGCTCTAGACTAGCCGCGCTCGCGCCGGGTCGCCGCGCTGTGGGCGCGCACGTCTTCGTCGTCCTCTACGATCGGAATCGTCTCGCTTCGCTCGCCGGCGGAGAGGTTCCGCACTTTGGTCCCGTTCTCGATCCTCGTGTTGTCGGCTGACAACCGCCGCAGATGGATCTTCACGGTCGTGCCCTTGCCAAAATCGCTGCAGATCTTCACGTGCCCGCCCGATTGCTTGACGAAGCCGTAGACCTGTGAGAGCCCCAGCCCCGTGCCCTGACCGACCTTCTTCGTCGTGAAGAACGGATCGAAAGCTTTGGCGATGACCTCCGTCGACATACCGACGCCCGTATCGCTCACGGCGACTATCACGTATTGACCGGCGCTACTTCATCATGCGTAGCGGCGTAGGCATCATCGAGATAGCCGTTCGCGGTACGGATGGTGAGCTCGCCGCCATTTGGCATGGCGTCCCGCGCGTTGACGGCGAGGTTCAAGAGCGCGCTCTCGAGCTGGTTGGCGTCAGCGGACACCTGCCAGAGGTCCGCGGTGGGAACCGTCTCGACGACAATGGTTTCTCCCAGCGTGCGACGCAGCAGGTCGGACATGCCCCCCACGAGCTTGTTCACGTCGATCGGCTTTGGCTGGAGAGTTTGGCGCCGGGAGAATGCGAGCAGCTGTCGCGTCAACGTCCCCGCGCGTTCCGCGCCGCGTATGGCCGCCGCCGTCAGCCGGTGGAACTCGCCAGCGTTGCCAGGGATGTCTCCATCGGCAAACCGTCGCCGCAGCGCATCGAGGTTTCCAAGGATGATTTGGAGAAGATTGTTGAAATCATGCGCTATGCCGCCGGTGAGCTGGCCGACCGCCTCCATCTTCTGCGTTTGGCGCAGGATCTCCTCGGTGCGGCGCCGCTCGGCAATTTCACGCTCGAGTCGCTCCAGTACCGTGTTGCGCTCGCGGATCTGCAGCGAGAGTTCGTCGTTGACATCGCGCAATTCCGCCGTGCGTTCGCTCACACGCAGCTCCAGGTCGTTGCGGGCGCGGCTCAGCGCCGTGAGCGCCTGCCATCGCTCGCTGAGCGCCGCATCGAGGAGCAGCACCGTAACCGAGGCGATACCAACAAATCCTTGAAGCACGAGCAGCGATTCGTTTTGAGAGGATCCGACGAAGGGACCATGTCCATGGATGGTGCCAAGAACAGCAGTCGCCGAGGTGACCGCGATGCCCAGCGTGCCGGCAACATTGCCGGCCATGAACTCGATCCAAAGCAGAACCGGGATGAGCGTGTAAGCCTGCGTCCTGAGCAGGACTGGGACGAGCGTGTAAGCCTGCGTGTTGGAGAGCGCAAGGTTGAGCCAGCCGTTGAAGGTGAGCTGGCTAATCAGTATCAACAGGAGGAGACCGGCCGCCATCCTGCCCCACGGCTGCATCCTCGTTCGCTCGGCACCGAGGCGAGACCACACCAGGATGAGCGGGGTGAGGATCAAGATCCCCGTTGCATCGCCCAACCACCAAGTCAACCACACCGTCGAAAGCACAGGATAAGGGAGTATGGAAGCGGCAAACAGGCTGGATACACCGATCGTGCTGCTGATCACGCAGCAGAGGAGCGTCGCCAGAATAAAGAAGAAGACGCTTCGGACGTTATCGAATATATCCGAACCTGAGCTAAAGCGTCGGACGAGATAGGAACCGGCTATTGCCTCGAGCATGTTGCCAATTCCGATCGTTGCACTGACGGCGACGTGCTCAGGGTGATCAGCGAAGTGCTGAAGCAGATTGATGGCGCCGAATGGCAAGGGCGTCTTGGACTTCACGTAAAAGTCGGCCATGTTCGCGAGGAACGCGCCGAGGAAGACGCCGCCACTGATCCGCAATCCGAACAAAAGCAGCGCTGCCACCGCAATTCCCGAGGGTGGCCAGACCGGTGTCGCTTGCGTTTCCTCGAACTGAAGTTGGAGTCCCAGTCTCGCTGACGCATAGTAAGCTGCGGCTAATAGCAGCATTTTGGAAAA
>DASWFH010000115.1:0-4491 GCA_036394355.1 Allostellaceae bacterium
GGCGTTCGCTAGGACCAGCGGCCGGCGTCTTCTCTCAGCGGGCCCTCCGATGGCGAAATTCCGCACCCTCGACGATGTCGATCCCAAGGGAAAACGCGTGCTGCTGCGCGCCGACCTGAACGTGCCGGTGAAGGACGGCACGGTCGGCGACGCCACCCGGATCGAGCGGCTCGCGCCGACCATCCGCGAGCTGGCCGAGCGCGGCGCGCGCGTCGTGGTGATGTCGCATTTCGGCCGTCCCAAGGGCAAGCCCGAGGCAGCCTATTCGCTGCGCCCGCTGGTGGCGCCGCTGTCGCAGGCGATCGGGCGGCCGGTCGCCTTCGCCGAGGACTGCGTCGGGCCGGCGGCCGAGCGCGTCGTGGCGGCGTTGAAGCCGGGCGAGGTCGCGTTGCTCGAGAATCTCCGCTTCCATCCCGAGGAAGAGAAAAACGATCCGGCCTTCGCCAAGCAGCTCGCCGCGCTCGGCGACCTCTATGTCAACGACGCCTTCTCCGCCGCACACCGCGCCCATGCCTCGACCGAAGCGCTGGCGCATCTGCTGCCGGCGGCGGCGGGACGGCTGATGCAGGCGGAGCTCGACGCGCTCGGCGCCGCGCTCGAGACGCCGAAGCGGCCGGTGGCGGCGCTCATCGGCGGCGCCAAGGTCTCGACCAAGCTCGATCTCCTCACCTTCATCACCGCCAAGGTCGATGTGCTCATCATCGGCGGCGCCATGGCCAACACGCTGCTATCAGCGCAAGGCGTCGCGGTCGGCAAATCGCTGTGCGAGCGCGACATGGCCGACACCGCGTGCCGCATCATCGAGCAGGCGAAGCAGGCCGGCTGCGCGCTCATGCTGCCGCTCGACGGCGTCGTCGCGCGCGAGTTCAAGCCGGGTGCGGCGAGCGAGACCGTCGCCATCGACCGCGTGCCCCCAGACGCCATGATTCTCGATATCGGCCCCAAGACGGTGCGCGCGATCTCCGAGCGCCTCGCCGAGTGCCGCACCCTGGTGTGGAACGGCCCGGTGGGCGCGTTCGAGACGCCGCCCTTCGATGCCGGCACGACGGCCTTGGCCAAACGGGTCGCAGCGCTGACCAGGCAGGGCAAGCTGCTCAGCGTCGCCGGCGGCGGCGACACGGTGGCGGCGCTCGTCCAGGCCGGGGTGGTCGGCGATCTCAGCTATGTCTCGACCGCCGGCGGCGCCTTCCTCGAATGGCTCGAGGGTCGCGAGCTGCCGGGAGTGGCGGCGCTCGGCCGCCGTTGACCTTGTTCCCGGGCCTGCCTTGCTGCGGCAAGGACGCCGGTGATACCATTGGCGATCGGCTCGCGGGAGCATGCCATCGTGCAGGTCTTGCCTGGATCCGGCCTCGCCCGGTTGGCGCCGAATGTAGCGCCGCCGGTGGTTATTGTTGCCGGTCCGGCCGCCCCGGCGGCGCCGATCGACCCGGCACGGCGCGTCACCGCCAGTAGCCGCGGCGGCGCCGGCGACCTCGTGCCGCGCCAGGCGCAGCGCAGCCGGCTGGCCCGCGGGCGGCTCGTCGATCTCCTCGTCTGAGGCGCGGCTTGCCGGCGCGGCCGCGCGCAGCGCCCTCCTTCGGTTGAGGCCATGTCCAACGGTCCCGCCGTCCGCGGCCCCAGCGTCCTCACCGTCCCCGAAGGCGACAATCGCGAGCGCATGGTCTGCCCCGATTGCGGCTTCATCAATTACGAGAACCCGAAGATCGTCGTCGGCGCGGTGTGCCTGTGGCAGGAGCAATTCCTGCTGTGCCGCCGCGCCATCAATCCGCGCCGCGGCTATTGGACCTTGCCGGCGGGATATCTCGAGCTCAATGAATCGACGCTCGCCGGCGCGATGCGCGAGGCCTGGGAGGAGGCGCAGGCGCGCATCACCATCGACGGCCTCCTCGCCGTCTACGACATCCCCCGCATCAGCCAGGTGCAGATCATCTACCGCGCCCATCTGAGCGCGCCCGAATTCGCCGCCGGCGCCGAGAGCCTCGAGGTCAGGCTCTTCGCCTGGGACGAGATCCCCTGGGACGAGCTCGCCTTCCCCTCGGTGCGCTGGGCCCTCGACCATTATCGCGAGTGCGCCGCCAGCGGTGACTTCACCGCGCGCAGCACGCCGGCTTAGCGCCGCGGCATCGGCATCGACGAGCGTGCCGTCGCCACGCTACCGTGACGCAGCAGCCAAAAGCCCCAGGGAGAGCCGCCATGCCCGAGAAAAACACGCAGGTCCTGCTCGCCAGCCGCCCGACAGGCTGGGTGAAGGAGAGCGATTTCCGCATCGTCGAGACGCCGGTGCCGTCGCCCAAGGACGGGCAGGTGCTCCTCCGCAACCGCTTTCTCTCGCTCGATCCCTATATGCGCGGGCGCATGAACGAGGGGCGCTCCTACGCCGCCAAGGCCGAGATCGGCGACGTCATGACCGGGGAGACAGTGGGCGAGGTCGTCGAGTCCAAGAACCCAAAATTCAAGGCGGGCGACACCGTCGTCGGCCGTGTCGGCTGGCAGCAATACGCGCTCTCCGACGGCAGCAATTTGCGCGAGGTGGATCCGAGCCTCAAGCCCTTGTCGGCCTATCTCGGCGTCGTCGGCATGCCCGGCGTCACCGCCTGGATCGGCCTCCTCGACATCGGCCAGCCCAAGCCCGGCGACACGGTCGTGGTGTCGGCGGCCTCGGGCGCGGTGGGCAGCGTCGTCGGCCAGCTCGCCAAGCTCGCGCGCTGCCGCGTGGTCGGCATCGCCGGCGGCAAGAAGAAATGCGACTACGTGGTGAGGGATCTCGGCTTCGACGCCTGCATCGACCATCGCGGCGACGATCTGAAGCGCGCGCTCGCCGAGGCGACGCCGCAGGGCATCGACGTCTATTTCGAGAATGTCGGCGGCCCGATCCTCGATCTCGTGCTGGCGCGCTGCAATCCCTTCGCGCGCATCCCGCTTTGCGGCATGGTCTCGCAGTACAACGCGACCGACCCTTACGGCGTGAAGAACCTCATGGTCGCCGCCGGCATGCGCATCAAGCTGCAGGGCTTCATCGTCTCCGACCACATGAACCGCTGGCCCGAGGCGCTGCAGCGGCTCGGCCAATATGTGCGCGAGGGCAAGATCAAATACCGCGAGACCGTGACCGAAGGCCTCGAGAACGCACCGCGCGCCTTCATCGGCCTGCTCAAAGGCGAGAATTTCGGCAAGCAGGTGGTGAAGATCGGCTGAGCTGCAGCTCCGACCCGCTCTCTGCCCAGAAATCTGTTGGCGGCGCGGATAGTTTGGTAAGCGCATGATTGCTCAGGCTGCGTGCATCTCGCTATAGTGCGGGAGAATCGCAAAGCCGCCCGCTGAACGGGCCGGCAGGGAGGGGAGACAATGAGCAGGGCGAAGAGAACCGTGGCGGTCGCGCTGGGGACGGCGCTGGCCTTGGCGCTGGCGCTGCCGGCGACGGCGCAAACCGTCAAGATCGGCGTCATCCTCACCTATTCGGGACCGGCCGCCTCGCTCGGCGACCAGATCGACAAGGGCCTCAGCCTCTACGCCAAGGAGCACGAGAAGGAGCTGCCGCCGGGCGTCAGGGTGGAGCTCGTCCGTCGCGACGACACCGGCCCCAATCCCGAGACGGCCAAGCGCCTTGCGCAGGAGCTGGTGACGCGCGAGCATGTGAACTTCCTGACCGGCGTGGTGTGGTCGCCCAATGCCGCCGCCATGGCACCGATCGCCACCGAGGCGAAGGTGCCGTTCGTCATCAGCAACGCGGCGGGCGCCGGCATCGTACGCGCCTCGCCCTATATCGCGCGCGTCTCCTTCACGCTGTGGCAAGAGAGCCTGCCGCTCGGCAAATGGGCCGCCGAGAAGGGCGGGTTGAAGAAGGTGTTCATCGCCGTCAGCGACTTCGCGCCTGGCCACGACGCCGAAGCGGCCTTCACCAAGGGCTTCAAGGATTCCGGCGGCCAGATCGTCGACACCGTTCAATTTCCCGTGAAGGACCCGGACTTCGTCCCCTTCATGCAGCGCGTCAAGGATGCGAAGCCCGACGCCGTCTTCGTCTTCGTGCCCTCGGGCAAGCAGGCCACGGCGGTCATGAAGGCCTATAACGACCTCAACATGAAGGCCGACGGCGTCAAGATCATCGGCCCGCAGGACATCGTACCCGACGAGGAGCTGCCGAGCATGGGCCAGGAGCCCCTGGGCGTGATCACCTCCGGCACCTATTCCAACGCCGCCAACCGGCCCGCCAACAAGGCCTATGTCGCCGCGTGGAAGCGCGAATACGGCGACAAGACGCCGCCGGGATTCATGTCAGTCGGCGGCTGGGACAGCATGGCCGCGATATTCTCCGTCATCAAGGAGACCAAGGGCAAAGCGGACGGCGACCAAGCGATGAAGATCCTCGCGGGGTGGAAGAACCCGGACAGCCCGCGCGGGCCCATCATGATCGATCCGCAGACGCGCGACGTGGTGCAAGACATCTACATCCGCCGCGTCGAGAAGCAGGGCGACCACCTCGCCAATATCGAG
>DASWFH010000116.1:0-3509 GCA_036394355.1 Allostellaceae bacterium
GAGGACCGGCACCCTGCCCGCTTCGCGCGCCGCCGCGATCTCGGTCAGCGCCATGTCGCGCCAGCGCCCAGCGGAGCACGCCTCGGCCGCGTCGATCACGCCATAGAGGCGGTGCGGCACGCGCGCGAGTTCGGCCGCGCCGGGCCGCGCCGTGAGCACGGCGAGGTCGCGATAGACCTGCATGCTGTCGGCATTGATGATCGTGCCGCCGAGCGCCTCGGCAACGGCGAGCGCCAGCGCCGACTTGCCGCTGGCGGTCGGGCCAGCGATGATGACGATGGGCTCTTGCGTAGCGCTCGGCATGAGCGGTTCTTAGCACGGCGGCGCCGCCCGATCATGCGGCGCCGGCGGCGTCTGTCGCTTGCCTTTGGCGCCGCGCCTCGTCAATAAGGACGCGTGCCAGAGAACGTCCTGACCGTCATCGCCTCGCCCCTGGCTGCGGTCGCGACCGCAGCAGCGGTAGATGCGGCGGTGGACTCGTTGCGGCATCTCGGCGCGCTGATCGGTGGCCGTGCCTGGCTCGCGCCTGACATCGCGTGCGACATTCTCTTCGACGAGCTCGATCCCGACCAGGCCGATGCCGCGGCGCGCAGCGGCATCGCCGCGGCGCTGGGCGCCGCCCCCATCGATCTCGTTGCCCAGCCCCTTCTCGGTCGCCGCAAGCTGCTGCTGCTGGCGGACATGGAATCGACGATCATCGCCAACGAGATGCTGGACGAGCTCGCGGACTTGCTCGGTCTCAAGGCAAAAGTCGCGGAGATCACCCGGCGCGCCATGAACGACGAGATCGACTTCGCCGCTGCGCTGCGCGAGCGTGTCGCGCTGCTGAAGGATCTGCCGGAGAGCGCGCTGGCCGAGGCCGGGGCGCGCATCCGCATCACGCCAGGCGCTCGCGAGCTGGTCGCGACCATGCGGGCCAACGGCGCCTTCACGGCGCTCGTGTCGGGGGGATTTCGCGTCTATAGCGCGCGCATCCGCGACGAGCTCGGCTTCGACCTCGATGTCGCCAACGACCTCATCGTCGCGGACGGGCGGCTCGCGGGCACGGTCGGCGAGCCGATCTTCGGCCGCGACGCCAAGCTCGCGACCTTGAAGCGCCTTGCCGCCGATCGCACCCTGCCGCTGGCCGCGACGCTCGCCGTCGGCGACGGCGCCAACGACATCGCCATGATCGAGGCGGCCGGCCTCGGCATCGCTTACCACGCCCGGCCGGCGGTGGCGGCGCGCGCACGCCGCCGCATCGAGCACAACGACCTCACCGCGTTGCTCTATGCGCAAGGCTACAGCGCCGAGCAGATCGTCGGCCGGTGAGCCCAGAGAACAAGGACGCCGGCATGCGCATGCCCTCGCTCTCCGCGCTCATTTCTCTCGTCGCGGCGGCGCTGCTGTCCGCCTGCGGCGACGAGGCGACGCTGCCGGTCTCCGCCGGCACCGGTCCCGACCCTCAGCTGCCGCCTCCCCACGAGACGCTGCTCCCCACCGTCAACATAGCGCCGGCCAAGGAGTGGCCCGCCGGCGCCGCACCGACCGCAGCGCCGGGGCTCAGCGTCGCCGCCTTCGCCGACGCACTCGACCATCCGCGCTGGCTCCTCGTGCTGCCCAATGGCGACGTGCTGGTGGCGGAGACCAACGCGCCGACCCGGCCCGAAGACGCTGCGGGCCTCAAGGGCTGGGTCTCGAAGCTGGTGATGCGGCGTGCCGGCGCGGGCGTGCCGAGCGCCAATCGCATCACTTTGCTGCGCGATGCCGATGGCGACGGCGTGGCCGAGACCCGCTCGGCGTTCCTCGAGGGCCTCAACTCGCCTTTCGGCATGGCGCTCGTCGGCAACGATCTTTACATCGCCGACACCGACGCGCTGCTGCGCTTTCCCTACCGCAATGGCGAAACCAAGATCACCGCGCCGGGCGTCAAGGTGGCCGACCTCCCCGGCGGCCCGATCAACCATCACTGGACCAAGAACGTCATCGCCGCCCCGGATGGGCGGCACCTCTACGTGACCGTCGGCTCCAACAGCAACGTTGCCGAGAACGGCATCGCCGCGGAGGAAGGGCGCGCCGCCATCTGGGAGATCGACCGCGAGACCGGCCGGCACCGGATCTTCGCCTCCGGCCTGCGCAACCCGGTCGGCCTGGCGATCGAGCCGGTGAGCGGTGCGCTATGGACCGCGGTCAACGAACGCGATGAGCTCGGCAGCGACCTCGTTCCCGACTACATGACCGCGGTCAGGGATGGCGGCTTCTATGGCTGGCCTTACAGCTATTACGGCCAGCATGTCGACGAGCGCGTCAAGCCGCAGCGGCCCGACCTCGTCGCGCAGGCGATCGTGCCCGATTACGCGCTGGGACCGCATACCGCCTCGCTGGGCCTCGCCTTCTCGCGGCCCGGGAACCTGCCAGCGCGGTTTGCGAGCGGCGCCTTCGTCGGTCAGCACGGCTCGTGGAACCGCCGGCCGCACAGCGGCTACAAGGTCGTCTTCGTCCCCTTCGCCACAGGGCGTCCGGCCGGCGAGCCGATCGACGTGCTCACGGGCTTTCTCGACGCCGATGGCAATGCGCTTGGCCGCCCGGTCGGCGTCGCCCTCGACCGCGCGGGCGCGCTCCTCGTTGCCGACGACGTCGGCAACCGCATCTGGCGGGTGACCGCGGCCAAGCCGTCGCCCGCGCAGCGCTGACGATGGCTAGCTCTGGTCGACCTTGAGCGCGACGAACCGCAGATCGCCCTGCCGGTCGACGAGCATCAGCACCGATTTGCGGCCGGCCTTCTTCGCCTCGTCGATCTTGGTGGTGATCTGCCCGGGGCTCTTCACTTCCTCCTGCGCCACTTCGACGATGACATCGCCGGCGCGCATCCCCTTCTCCGAGGCCGGGCTGTCGGTCGCGACGTCCGTCACCACCACGCCGGCGGTGTCCTCCGAGAGCGAGAAGCGCTCGCGCAGCTCGGGCGTCAGATTGGCCAGCGACAGCCCGAGCGCCTTGACCGCGCCCGCAACCGGCGCCGGCGGCTGCTGCTTCGGCGAGGCCGCCGCCTGCTGGTCGTCCTCGTTGAGCTCACCGACCTTGACGTCGAGCACGTGCTCCTTGCGCTTGCGCCACACCTTGACCTTGACGGTGCGGTCGATCGGCGTCTCCGCGACGATCCGCGGCAGGTGCCGCATGTCCGTCACGTCCTTGCCGTCGAAGGTGAGGACGACATCGCCCGCCTGGATGCCGGCGACTTGCGCCGGGCCGCCGTCGCGCACGCTGGCGATGAGCGCGCCCTTGGGCTTGTCGAGGCCCAGGCTCTCGGCGATCTCGTCGGTGACGCTCTGGATGTTGACGCCGAGCCAACCGCGCCGGGCATGGCCGAAATCCTTGATCTGCTCGACCACCGGCCGCGCCAGGTTGGCGGGGATGGCGAAGCCGATGCCGATCGAGCCGCCCGAAGGCGAGTAGATCGCCGTGTTGATGCCGATCACCTCGCCGGCCATGTTGAACATCGGCCCGCCGGAATTGCCGCGGTTGATCGACGC
>DASWFH010000117.1:0-3788 GCA_036394355.1 Allostellaceae bacterium
GAGCGGTGGCTCTCCTCGCTGCGCGCCTGGAGGAGCGCGTAGAGCGGCACGGTGAACAGGCCGCCGCACAGCGCAATCAAGAAGAGATCGACGAGGAGGCGCCAATTGCCGGGATGCGTGAGGAAGCCGACGAGGTTTAGCAGCTGCCCGTCGCTGCCGGTGACGCGCTCGCTGGCGAAAAACAGGTCGACGGTGAAGAGCGTCATGCCGACGGCGCCGAGCGGCGCCAGGCGCGCGGTGATCTCGCCGCGCAGCAATCGTCCGCACAGCACGGCGCCGGCGCCGATGCCGATCGAGAACATGGCGAGGAACAGCGTCTCGACCTGCTGGTCGGCGCCAAGCGTGTCCTTGGCGTAGGTCGGGAATTGCGAGAGGAAGACCGCGCCGACCAGCCAGAACCACGAGATCGCCAGGATCGACAGCTTGAGGTCGCGGCGCTCCCTGGCGAAGCGCAGGATCGCCATCGTCTCGCCCCAGATGTTGGGGTTGATGCGCAAGCCCGGCGCCGCGGGCCGGCTGCGCGGGATGAACCGGCTGGCGGCCCAGCCGGCGGCGGCGAAGGCGAGGAGCGCGGCCGAGACGATGGTCTCGCCCTGGGGCAAGAGGATCAGCAAGCCGCCGGCGATGGTGCCGGCGAGGATGGCCAGGAACGTGCCGGCCTCGATCAGCGCGTTGCCGCCCATCAAATCCTCGGTGCCGAGCAGGTCCGGCAGGATGCCGTATTTGACCGGGCCGAAGAACGTCGCCTGGATTCCGAGGAAGAGCAGGACAGCGAGCTCGAAGAAGACGAAGGTGTTGCCGCCGAATGCGAATCCCAGGGTGGCCAGCACCATGACGCCAACTTCCCAGAGCTTGACGAGGCGGATGAGCGCGGCCTTCTCGAACCGGTCGGCGACCTGCCCGGCGGTCGCCGAGAACACGAAATAGGGGAAGATGAAGATCGCCGTGGCGATGGCGACGACGATCCTGGTCGTGTCGGGATCGGTGATCGGCTGGAACGTGATCAGCGTGACCAGCGACACTTTCAGCAGGTTGTCGTTCACGGCGCCGAGGAACTGCGTCACGAAGAGCGGCAGGAAGCGGCGGCTCTTGAGCAGGTGGAGCTGGGTCTCGGCCATGGCTCAGCCTCGGTGCGGGTTGGCGGGGGAGGGGATCATGCCTGCAGCACGCTCCAGCAGGCGGCGGCGAGGCGTCCGGCGAGCGGCGCCATCGGCCCGGGCAGCCGGCCATAGGTCTTGAAGGTTGCCGGCTGGATGATGACGCCCATGATCAACGCCGTGGCGAGGTCCGGTGTCAAGCCGGGCTCCGCTCAGACCGAGCCCTCACCCCCTCACCCAGCTCCGGGTAGGGCTCGGCTCCGCCTTGCCAACCCTCCGCAACCCTCTCCCCCACGGGGAGGGGGAAGGGTGAGGGGGAAGGGTGAGAGGGAAGGGTGAGGGGGAACGGTGAGGGGGAAGGGTGAGGGGGAACGGCTCGGATCGGCTGCAGACCGTCGGCCGCGCCGGCTACAGCGCGAACACCGCGTCGGCGCCGAGGACAAGGCCGAGGGTGAGGACGGCGATGGCGATCTCGCCCAAGGCACCGACGATGAAGGGGCGGATGCCTTGCTTGCGCATCTCGCGGAAATCGGTCATCAGCCCGACCCCGGCGAAGGTGAGGAGGAAGGCCCAGCGCGACAAATTGGCGAGGCTCGAGACCTGCTCCTTGTTGAAGGCGCCGAGCGTGGCGACGAGCGAGATGAAGAGAAATCCCAGGATGAATTTCGGGAATTTCTGCCACAGGAAGGCAGTCTTGTTGCCGATCTGCTGCGCCCGTCCGCGATTGGCCCAGTAGACGGCATAACCGAGCACGACGAAGCCGATGGTGGCGTTGCGCGTGGTCTTGGCGAGGACGGCATATTTGCCCGCCGCATCCGAATAGAGCGCGCCGGTCGCCGCCGCCTCGGCGGTGTTGTCGACGCCCAATCCCGCCCAGAGCCCGAAGGCGTGGTCGCCCATGTCCAGCGCATGGCCGATCACCGGGAAGAGGAAGAGCGCGAGCGCGCCCAGCGCCAGGATCGCGGCGATGGCGTAGGAGGCTTCCTCGTCCTCGGCCTCGATCGCGCCCTTGGCAGCGATGATGGCGGATACGCCGCAGATGGACGAGCCGATGGCAAGCAGGCTGGTGAGCTTGGGCGTCAATCCGAACCAGCGCCCGAGCAGCGTCATCAGCACGATCGACACGCCGAGCTCGATCGCGACGAGGACCAAGCTGACGCCGCCGAGCCGCAGCACGTCGCCGATGAGGAAGCGCACGCCGAGGAAGACGATGCCGGCCTTGAGCCAGAACTCGTAGGTGGCGATTCCGGCCCTGAAGATGCGCGGCACGCCCACGGTGTTCGCGATGGCGAGGCCGATCAGGATCGCCCACAACACGTATTCGATGTTCGGCAAGTGCAGCGCATGCGCCTTGCCGTAGGCGCCGATCGTCTGCTCGATGAGCTTGCCGAGATAGCCGATGACGGCGAGCAGTGCCACGCCCGGGATGAGCTCGAGGAAGCGCCGCGGCAGATCGAGGCGCTGCGGCCGCGGCACGCTGAGGTCGGTCATGGTCGGTCCCTTCGCTTGGGGCGCGGCGTCACCACGGAATCGGCGGCAGCAGATTGGCCCAGACCAAGCCGGCCAGCACCAGCGCCGTCACGACGGCCCAGACATCGAGCGACAGGTCGAGGCGGCGCAGGCCGGATCGGGTTTTGCGATCAGTCATTGGCGGATTCCTTTCGCCGGTTGCGGGGCTCGACGATGAGATCGATCGCCGCCCACAGCTCGCGCAGCCCGCCGAAGCTGAGGTTGTCGAGCGGTTGGAACAGCGCATCGGAGGCGAAGAACCGGAACCCGCCGCGCTCGCGCAGCGCGACGCCGGCGGTGTGCCGCGCGGTCTCGACGATATAAGCTTTGCTCATGGCAGACTCCACTCGTGGCAGCGTCGTGCCACTGCCCTGTGTTGCTCGTCGCAACGCCCATTCAGCGACAGGGCGGGGCGAGACGCGGCGGGAGGAGCGGGTTGAGCTGGAAAATACGGGGTGAGCGCATATCAGGTCTCCATGCCTTTGACGACACGGGCCCACGGATCGCTCCGTGGCGCTTTAGCGGTTGGTGACGCGGCGCAAGCTGCCCTTCAAATTCCCGCGGATCCGCTTGTCGGGGGATCATCCCATGGCCGTAGGATAAATCCAGCGTTACAGCTGTCAATAGAAATAATTATACATACATTAATTGTGTTTATCGTGGCCAGGCTTGTCGCGGCCATCCACGCGGCGGCTAAGACGTGGATGCCCGGCACAAGGCCGGGTACGATGATCCTCCTTCGTCTGCAGCCTTTTTACACCGTCGCCCGCTCCTCGAAGCCGGGCGAGCCGTCATCCGCGGCGGCGCTGCGGCGGACGGCGGCGACGCGGGCTATGGCCGGGCCGCTGTGGCAGGCGGCGGCGAAGGCGTCGACATCGGCCGCTTCGCCGATGGCCAGCGCCTCGACGCTGCCGTCGCTCAGATTGCGCACCCAGCCGCGCAAGGCCCGGCGCCGCGCCTCGCGCTTGGCCCAGAGGCGAAAGCCCACGCCCTGGACGCGGCCGGTGATGACGATGCGGGCGGCGGTGACGGCCATCGCGCAGCTCAGGCGAATTCGAGGATGACCTGGTCGACGGCGAGGCTGTCGCCGGTCTTGGCGCGGACGGTCTTGACCTTGCCGTCGCGCTCGGCGCGCAGCACGTTCTCCATCTTCATCGCCTCGACCACCGCCAGCTCCTCGCC
>DASWFH010000118.1:0-2713 GCA_036394355.1 Allostellaceae bacterium
TGGAAGCCGGTCGCCATGAAGAAGGTCGAGGGATAGATGCCTTCCTTGAAGCCGAAGGCGGCATGGCTGTACTCGTAGGCCTGGAGCGAGGTGAAGCAGATGCCGAGGATGACGGTGAGGGCCAAGCCCCGGATCAGCCCCTTGCGGTCGTTCTCGAGCAGCGCGTGGTGCGCCCAGGTCACGGTGGTGCCGGAGGTCAGCAGGATCAGCGTATTGAGAAAGGGGATCTCCCACGGATTGAAGGGATGGATCCCCTTGGGCGGCCAGACGCCGCCGACGGGAAAGAGGGCCGAGCTGAAGAACGCCCAGAAGAACGCAGCGAAGAACATCACCTCCGAGGCGATGAAGAGCGCCATGCCGTAGCGCAGGCCGATCTGCACCACCGGCGTGTGATGTCCCTCATGCACCGCCTCGCGGATCACGTCGCGCCACCACACCGCCATGATGGCGACCACGCCGACAAACCCGGGCGCCACCAGCCACAGCGGTCCGCCATGCATGTAGATCACCGCGCCGCCGAACATGAGCCCGGCGAAGCCCGCGCCGATCAGCGGCCAGGGGCTCGGATCGACGAGGTGGTAGGGATGCTTGGGTCCGCCGTGGCTGGTGCTCATGATTGCTCTCTAGCGAAGGATCGTTGGCGCGGCCGTCAATTCACGGAGGAGGATTTCGCGGGCAGCGCCGAGGACCGCACCGTGTCGTCGGTCTTGGCGCGGAACATGGTGTAGGACAGCGTTATGGTGTCGACATCCCGCGTATTGGCGTCGTCGACGATCTCGGGATCGACGAAGAACGACACGTTGAGGTCGGCGCTCTGGCCGGCGTCGAGATGCTGCTTGGTGAAGCAGAAGCATTGCAGCTTGTCGAAATAGATGCCGGCCTTGAGCGGCGTCACGTTGAAGGTCGCGGTCCCCGTCACCGGCTGGCTGCCGCGGTTGACGGCGCGATAGGCGATCACCTTCTCCTCGCCCGGATGCACCTGCACCGAGGCCTGGAGCGGCTGGAACTCCCAGGGCAGATCGGGCGCCGTCTCCGCATCGAAGCGCACGGTGATGAGCCGGTCGGCGACTTCCTTCGCCGGCGCAGCGCTGGCGCGCTGCGTCGTGCCGCCATAGCCGGTCACCTGGCAGAAGAGGCGGTAGAGCGGCACCGAGGCCGCGACCAGGCCGAACATGCAGCCGAGCATGGCGCAGAGCGCCAGCACCGTGATGCGTTTCCCGTGCCGCGTCGCCATCAGAACGCCCCCATCTTGACGAGGGCCATGAGATAGAACAGCAGCGCGAGGCCGGCGAGAACGGCGAGCAGCGCCCGGTTCTTCGCGCGTTGTTGCCGCTGTCTCTCGTCGGGCATCGCCATCATCGCTCAGCTCGCGACCCCGGCGACGGCCGGCGCCCGGTCGAGCAGCAGCAGCGCGAAGAGCAGGAAAAGGTAGAGGATCGAGAAGGCGAACATCTGCTTGGCGCTGCGGTCGCCCGCGTCACGCCATACACGCACTGCCGCCCAGGTGAAGAGCGCGCTCAAGCCCAGCGCGGCGGTGCCATAGAGCCAGCCCGCGATCCCCATCAGCGCCGGCGCCACTGCGATCGGCCACAGCATGAGGGTGTAGGCCAGCATCTGCTTCTTGGTCTCGCGCGCGCCCGCCACCACCGGCAGCATCGGCACGCCGGCCTTGGCGTAGTCGCCGGCGCGGTAGAGCGACAGCGCCCAGAAATGCGGCGGCGTCCAGAAGAAGATGAGGGCGAAGAGCACCAGCGCGGGGATGCCGACATCGCCCGTCACGGCGGCCCAACCGACCACCGGCGGCAAGGCGCCGGCGGCGCCGCCGATGACGATGTTCTGCGGCGTGCGGCGCTTGAGCCAGATGGTGTAGACGAAGACGTAGAAGGCGATGGTGAGCGCCAGGAGCGCCGCCGCCGACCAGTTGACGCCGACCCCCATCACCAGCACCGCGGCCGCCGCCAGCACGCAGCCGAAGCCGAGCGCGTCGCCGGGCGCCATGCGGCCCGCGGGCAGCGGCCGCTCGCGCGTGCGCCGCATCACCGCGTCGATGTCGCGGTCGTACCACATGTTGATGGCGCCGGCTGCGCCCGCGCCCACGGCGATGCACAGCATGGCCACCGCCGCCAGCACGGGATGGAGATGGCCGGGCGCGAGATAGAGGCCGACAAAGCCGGTGAACACGACCAGCGACATGACCCGCGGCTTCAGCAGCGCCACGTAATCACCGACGCCGGGCGCGGCGGCGGCGCTGCGGGCGAGGGGCGATGTCGAGAGATCGGTCACGCGCTTAGACCCTCCGTCCGCTCAGTGGCCCGCGGTCGGCGCAATGTGCGGGAGCTCCTCGTATGTGTGGAACGGCGGCGGCGACGGCAGGGTCCATTCGAGCGTCGTGGCGCCCGGCCCCCAGGGGTTGGCGGCCGCCTTCTGCCCGCGCAGCAGCGTATCGAACACGATGTAGATGAAGAGCAGCGTCGACGCATAGGAGATATAGGCGCCGATCGAGGCCACCATGTTCCAACCGGCAAAGGCGTCGGGATAGTCGCTGATGCGGCGGGGCATGCCGGCCAGACCGAGGAAGTGCATCGGGAAGAAGGTCAGGTTGACGCCGATGAAGGTGGTCCAGAAATGGATCTTGCCCAGGGTCTCGTTGTACTGGTGCCCGCTCATCTTGCCGATCCAGTAGTAGAAGCCGGCGAACAGCGAGAACACGGCG
>DASWFH010000119.1:0-4775 GCA_036394355.1 Allostellaceae bacterium
GCGAGCTTCTTGAACTTGACCAGCGCGAAATCCGGCTCGATGCCCGTGGTGTCGCAATCCATGACGAGGCCGATCGTGCCGGTCGGCGCGATCACCGTCGCCTGCGCGTTGCGGTAGCCGTTGAGCTCGCCCAGCGCCAGCGCCGCGTCCCAGGCATGGGCCGCGGCGTCGACAAGGGCCTGGTCCGGGCAGTTCGCGGCATCGAGCGGGACGGGGAGGATGGCGAGGCCCTCGTAGCCGGCGGCTTCGCCATGAGCGGCGCGGCGGTGGTTGCGGATGACGCGCAGCATCGCCTCGCGGTTCTTGGCGAAGCCGGGGAAGGGCCCGAGCTCGCTCGCCATCTCCGCCGATGTCGCATAGGCGATGCCGGTCATGACGGCGCTGATGGCGGCGCAGAGCGCGCGCCCTTCATCGCCGTCGTAGGGCAGGCCCGACGCCATCAAGAGCCCGCCGATATTGGCGTAGCCGAGCCCCAACGTGCGGAACTCGTAGGACAACCGCGCGATCTCGCGCGACGGGAACTGCGCCATCAGCACGGCGATCTCGAGCGTGATGGTCCATAGCCGCGTCGCATGCTCGAAGGCGGGCGTGTCGAAGCTGCCGTCGCCGCGGCGGAACGCCATCAGGTTCAGCGAGGCGAGGTTGCACGCGGTGTCGTCGAGGAACATGTACTCCGAGCACGGGTTGGACGCGTTGATGCGGCCACTCTCCGGGCAGGTATGCCACTCGTTGATGGTGGTGTCGTATTGCAACCCGGGATCGGCGCTCGCCCAAGCGGCGTAGGCGATCTTCTCCCAGAGCTCACGTGCCGGCAGCGTCTTGTGCGGCTTGCCGTCGGTGCGGCGGGTGAGCGTCCACTCGCCGTCCGTCTCGACCTTGTTCAGGAACTCGTTGGTGAGGCGCACCGAGTTGTTCGAGTTCTGGCCGGAGACGGTGAGATAGGCCTCGCTGTCCCAGTCGGTGTCGTAGGCGCGGAAATCGATCTCGGTGTAGCCCTGCTGCGCGAACTGCATGACGCGCTGGACGTAGTTCTCCGGGATCATGGCGCGGCGCGCCGCCTTGATCTCGCGCTTCAGCGCCGCGTTGCGCGCGGGATCGAAGCGGCCGTCCTTGAGCGCCTGCGCTTCCGGCGTGTGGCACGCCACCATGATGAGGTTCAGGTGCTTCTGTGCCAGCTTCGAGCCGGCGACGAGGGCGGCGACCTTCTGCTCCTCGCGCACCTTCCAGTCGATATAGGCCTCGATGTCCGGATGATCGATATCGACCGTCACCATCTTGGCGGCGCGCCGGGTTGTGCCGCCGGACTTGATGGCGCCCGCCGCGCGGTCGCCGATCTTGAGGAAGCTCATGAGGCCGGAGGAGCGGCCGCCACCCGACAGCTTCTCGTTCTCGCCGCGCAGTTTGGAGAAATTGGAGCCGGTGCCCGAGCCGTATTTGAACAGCCGCGCCTCGCGCACCCAGAGGTCCATGATGCCGCCCTCGTTGACGAGGTCGTCGGCGACCGACTGGATGAAGCAGGCATGCGGCTGCGGATGCTCATAAGCGCTGTTGGAGGCCGTGAGCTTGCCGGTCTTGAAATCGACGTAGTAGTGGCCCTGCGACGGCCCGTCGATGCCATAGGCCCAATGGAGCCCGGTGTTGAACCATTGCGGCGAGTTGGGCGCCGCCATCTGGCGGCACAGCATGAAGCGCATCTCGTCGTAATAGGCGCGCGCATCGGCGTCGCCGTCGAAATACCCGCCCTTCCAGCCCCAATAGGTCCAGGTGCCGGCGAGACGGTCGAACACTTGGCGCGCGCTCTTCTCCGAGCCGAAGCGCTCGCCGACGGGCAACGCCTCGAGCGCGGGCTCGTCGGCGGTGCGCCGCCATAGCCAGCCCGGCACGTCCTCCTCGATCACCGGCGCGAGCACCGCCGGCACGCCCGCCTTGCGAAAGTATTTCTGCGCGAGGATGTCGCAGGCGACTTGGCTCCAATCGGCGGGCACGTCGATGTCGGGCAGGTGGAACACCCGCGAGCCATCGGGATTGCGAATCTCGCTCGTGGTGATGCGGAATTCGATATCGCTGTACGGATCCTGCCCCGCCGTCGTAAACCGTCGCTCGATACGCATTGACTCCCCCTCACGCACTACCAGACCAGTTTCTTGTCCTGGGTGCTCTTCCCCTGGCCCAACCCCTAGCGGGCCATATGTGTAAGAAACCAGATGTTGACGCAAAACGCGGGTGGCAGCAACTAGATTTTGTAATAACCTTTTGACGCGATCAACATATAGATCTCGCCTATAAGGGGTAAGCGCCCGGGCCGGCGCAGCCTGAGAATGGCTCCAGGGCTGGACGGGAGCGGGGTCCGATGCCATAGTCGCGCCGGTTTTTCGAGAGAATGACCGGCCGGGCGTTGCGCCCGGTGCGCGCCTCGGTCGCGAGCAGACGGAATCTCCCACGGCATGAGCGGCTTCGGCACTCGCCTCTACACCTGGCTCAAGGGCCAGCTGGTCGGCACCGACCAGTTCGGTAACCGCTACTACCGCGAGCGCGGTCCGCGCCAGTTGAAGCGCGGCGGCGGAATCGAGAGTCGCGAGCGCCGCTGGGTGCTCTACAACGGCGAGGTCGAGGCCTCGCGCGTGCCGCCCGAATGGCATGGCTGGCTGCATCACACCGTGGACGAGCCGCCGCGCCCGGGCGAAGCAAAGAAATATCCGTGGGAGAAGGAGCACGTGCCCAATCTCACCGGCACGGATCTCGCTTATCGCCCGCCCGGCTCGGTGTTGCGCGGCGGGCACCGCGCCCCTGCAACCGGTGACTACGAGCCATGGACACCCGACTGAGCCGCGAATCGTCTGAATCAAGAGTTGCGCGAGGGAGCCCGAAGCGAATGAGCCGCAACGCCGTCGAGACCGTCATGGGCGCCGTGGTCCTGGTGGTCGCTGCTCTGTTCCTGTTCTTCGCCTACACCAGGACGCAGACGCATACGGTCACGGGCTACGAGGTGAGCGCCCGCTTCGACCGCGTCGACGGGCTGCGCGCCGGCGGCGACGTGCGCATCAGCGGCATCAAGGTCGGCACGGTGACGTCGCAATCGCTCGACCCGCAGACCTTCCTCGCCGTGGTGCATCTGACCATCGATCCCTCGATCAAGCTGCCGGTCGACACCATCGCCACCATCACCTCGACCGGATTGCTCGGCGAGAACTACCTGGCGCTCGTGCCCGGCAATGACGGGGAGTTCATCAAGCCGGGCGGCGCCATCGATCACACCGAGCCGCCCATCAACATCTTCTCGCTGATCAACAAGTTCGTCGGCAGCGGCGGCGGTGCGCCGTCGCCGCAAAAGAAAGATGGCGACGGCGCGCCAGCCAAATAGCCCCGTCCGGCCGGGCGGCAAGGTCGTCGAGCAGCACTGGGACCCGGCGCGCTACCAGCGCAACGCGGGCTTCGTCGCCGCGTTGGGCCAGCCGGTGGTCGAGCTGCTCGCGCCCCGTCCGGGCGAACGCATCCTCGATCTCGGCTGCGGCGACGGCGCGCTCACGGCGGTTCTCGCGCAGCGGGCGCATGTCACCGGCGTCGACGCCAGCACCGAGCAAGTGGCCGCCGCGCGGACGCGGGGCCTCGATGCCCATGTCGCCGACGGCACGCGCTTGGGCTTCGTCGAGGAATTCGACGCGGTCTTCAGCAACGCGGCGCTGCACTGGATGCGCGAGCCCGACGCGGTCATCGACGGCGTATGGCGCGCGTTGAAGCCGGGCGGCCGCTTCGTCGGGGAATGCGGGGGCGCCGGCAACGTCGCGACCGTGCGCGACGCGCTCGTCGCCGTGCTGGCGCGGCGCGGCATCGATGGCGATGCGGCGAGTCCGTGGTATTTCCCGGCCGTCGCGGAGTATCGCGCCCGTCTCGAGCGGCGCGGCTTCGCGGTCGCGTCGATCGACCTCATCCCGCGGCCGACGCCGATCCCCGGCCGTCTTGCCGACTGGCTCGACACCTTCGCCGAGAGCTTTCTCGCCGCAGTGCCGCCGGCGGAGCGCGCTGCTGTCAAGGACGAGGTCGAGGCCCTGGTGCGCGCGGCGCTGTGTGTCGCCGGCGGCGCCTGGACGGTCGACTACGTGCGGCTCCGATTCTCCGCGGTGAAACCGATGCGAGGCACGCCATGAGCGACGCGACGAAGCCCGGCAAGCTCGCTCTGCCCGTCTGGCGCACGCCCGAGGGCGAGCTCGTCTCTTGCGTCGAGAAGATCAAAGTGCTCAACGAGAACCTCGAGGAGCTGCGCGAAATGGCGCAGGAGGCACTCGAGGACGCGGTGCTGATGGGCTGCGACGAGGCGCAGTTCCGCCGCGTCATGCAAGACCTGGCCGAGGGCCTGGTCAATCCCTATCGGAAGGACAAGCGATGAACCCTCGCGTGCTATGGCTGCTGCCGGGACTGCTGATCGCGGCGGGAACAGCGCGGGCCGAGACTGTCGCCGTGCTGCAGGGGCTCGACAAGACGACGGCGCGGATCTCGAAATTCGATGCGCCGGTCGGCAAGGCCGTGCGCTTCGGCACGCTCGTCATCACCGTGCGCGCCTGCATCAAGCACCCGCCGGAGGAGGAGCCGGAGAGCGCCGCCTTCCTGCAGATCGACGAAGTGCGCCCGGGCGAGCGCAACTCCGTGGTGTCGCAACAGGTGTTCAGCGGCTGGATGTTCGCCTCGAGCCCGGCGCTCTCGGCGCTCGAGAACCCGATCTATGACGTCGGCGTGCTCGACTGCAAGACCGACACGACAGCGGCGCCGGCGAGCGGCTC
>DASWFH010000120.1:0-1703 GCA_036394355.1 Allostellaceae bacterium
GATCGGCGCCGGAGGCCGCGCGCCCCGCCTGCATGTTGGGCCAACCGTCGCGGGGCTTGACGAGGCGCAGCCGGCTGAGACCGAAATTTCCCATCACGCGCGCCGCCGCGCCGATATTTTCGCCGAGCTGCGGCTCGACCAGCACGACGATCGGGCCCGGCGCGTCGATCCAAGTCTTTGTCTTGTCGGTTCCGGCGCCGGGCATGATCTCCAGCGTATTCGTTCGGGCTTCAAGCACGTCGCTTCCACTCCAGACGACGCACTCTAATACACCAGCAGGTCGTCGGTGTGCTCGCGCGCGGCGAGCGTGCCGACGGGCGCCGTGCCCTCCCCCCGTCCCAAACTGTGCACCGTCGTATAATGTTGCGCGAGACGTCTCACGAGCCCCGCTTTGCTATCGGCGCTGTAGCGGCCCGGGGTGAATTCGAAAGCGATCGGCACCGCGCGCGCCATGAGCCCGGCAAGGCCGTCGAGAACCTGCGGCTCATAACCTTCGACGTCGACCCAGACGAGCGCGACGCTCTCGGGCGCCACACCCAAGCGTTTAAGCTCGTCGTCGACGCGCACGAGCGGCACCTCGAGCCGAGCCGTGCCATCGAGCGACGGCGGCGCGCCGATCGCGTGCGCACCGGTATTGCGCGGGTGGAGATGCAGCACCGCGCTGCCCGGCGCGGCGCCGGCCGCCTTCGCGACGATCATCACGCCATGCGTGAGCCCGTTCGCGTCAAGATTCCTGGCCAGCAGCGCCGCGTTGCGCGGCGCGGGCTCGAACGCAACGGCGCGCGCGAAGCGGCCGGTGCGCAGCGCATAAATCGTGTGCGTGCCGATGTGCGCGCCGACATCGACGAACACCGCATGGGGCGGCAACCGCCGCGCCGCCGACAACACTTCAACCGCGCTGTCGATCTCGCGGCGCTGCCAGCCGCCGTGCCACATCAGCCACGCGCCAACCACGCGATCGCTCGGATCGACGAAGAAGCGCACGTCGCCGAGCTCGCACAGGACGAGATGCCCGCGCGCGGCGAGCGCGTTCATCACGACGTCGCGCAGCACCGGCCGACCGACAAGCAGCGGCTCGAGTAGCGCCTGGCGCAGCGCGCGGCGGCGGCGTCCGTAAGCCCCTCTGATCTCGCGCCATGTCGGCATTGTTGCCAAATCAGAACACCCTTGCATCCACGCGGGAGCGTTTCCGGCGTCTCGCACCGACGGCCCGCGTGCACAATGGCGCGCCGGCTGCGCGCGCGCAATTCGGCAACACGTTGTTTTGTCCTTGCAGGATCAAGCCGGCCGCGCCATAAGGCGCCTGCCCCGAGGCATTTCCGCTCACCTCCTCCGCAGCTGCGCGCGCGTAAAGGGTCGGCCGCAATGGCGAAAATCAAGGTGCAGAATCCGGTCGTCGAGATGGACGGCGACGAGATGACCCGCATCATCTGGCATCTCATCAAGGAGAAGCTGATCCATCCTTATCTCGACGTCGAGCTCCTCTACTACGACCTCGGCATTGAGAAGCGCGACGAGACCCGCGACAAGATCACGATCGAAGCGGCGGAGGCGGTGAAGAAGGTCGGTGTCGGCGTCAAGTGCGCCACCATTACGCCCGACGAGGCGCGGGTGAAGGAATTCGGCCTGAAAGAAATGTACCGCTCGCCCAATGGCACCATCCGCAACATTCTCGGCGGCGTCATCTTCCGCGAACCGATCAT
>DASWFH010000121.1:0-3154 GCA_036394355.1 Allostellaceae bacterium
ACCTCGGCGATCCCATACGGCACGCGGACCTTCGCAGTCGACTTCGATTTTCTCGACCATGCGCTCTTGCTGCGAGCCAGCGACGGCGCGACGCGCGGGCTCCCCTTGGTCCCGCGCTCGGTGGCGGATTTCTACGCGGCATACAGGGCGGCGCTGCGCTCGCTCGGTGTCGAGGTCACGCTGCGGCGGCCGGCGCCCGTCGAGGTCGAGATCGCCATCCCCTTCGCGGAAGATCGGCAGCACGCCTCCTACGACCCGGACGCCGCTCACCGCTGCTGGCAGATCCTCGTCCAGGCCGACCGCGTGCTGAAGCGATTTCGCGGCCGTTTCCTCGGCAAGGGCAGCCCCGTGCATTTCTTCTGGGGGAGCTTCGACCTCGCGGCGACGCGCTTCTCGGGACGGCGGGCGCCGCGCCACCCCGGCGGCGCGCCGAACACCCCGGACTACGTCATGGTCGAAGCCTACTCTCACGAGTGCAGCAGTTGCGGGTTCTGGCCGGGCGGCGGCGCGATCGCGGAGCCCGCCTTTTACGCCTACGCCTACCCCGAGCCGGCCGGGTACGGCGACCGTCCGGTGTCGCCCGACGGCGCGCGCTACAGCGCGGCGGCGCGGGAGTTCATCCTGCCCTATGAGGATGTTCGCAACGCCGCCGACCCCGACGAGGCGCTGCTCCAGTTCTTTCAAACGACCTATGAGGCGGCGGCCGACCTCGCGCGCTGGGACCGCGCCGCGCTCGACCGGGCACGGCAGGAGTGGCCGTAAAGCGCGAGTGTCGCCATGGCGTGCGCTCCTCGTAACGCCGCTCCGGGTCCGGAGAACCTATTCAACGACATCCGTAGACGGACGATCGTGGCCGTCGGCATGCTCCGATCGCCATTGTCCGTTCTCGTCTTCATATTGGATTTCTGCCGTCTCGCCGGGCGCGCGCTGCTCCGCGGCCGCGCGCTTGGCGGCCTTCACGGCCGCTTCGTGGCTCGGAAAGGTCTCCGAGAATACGCCGTCGAACTTGTAGGCCCACCCGCCATCGTGCTCGACGATCCGATAAGCGACTCTGGTCATGTCGTTGTTCCTCTAGCCTGAATAATTCATTCCGGTGAAGCCCATAACCTCGAACTGCATCGCTAGGTTACCGCGAGTGGCGTGCGAATGGTGACAGATCTTTTCGCGAGTGTCGGGAGGGCTCTGATGTAGCCGGTCACAACGGCGAGATTAGGTGTTGAGAGCATCAAGGGCGGAGCATAGTCTGCGGATCATGCGTCTTCTCAAGACGATCCGGCTCGACCGTTCCGATGAGCATATTTTCTCGAGCGCCGCCCCGCCTGGCGAATGGGCGGTGTCCGGCGCCTTCGTCTTCGCCGACGAAGATCCGGAACGGCTGGTCGGCAAGCAGCGCCAGGCCTTCGTGCATGGGTTCCTCGGTACGGCGAGCTTCGGCTGGTCGACGCTCGTCAGCGTCGCCGAAATCGGGTTCGTCCAATACGAGGACGTCGTCGAGGCTTTGGCGCAGCATCTCCTGTCGCGCTTTGGCGCGCCCGATATCGCGGCGGCGCGCGCGGCGGCGCGCGAGGAGGCCGAGTTTGCCGCCAGCCTGTGCAGCCACCGCATCAACACCCTCATCGCCGTGCAGCGCTCCTGGGGGCCGCAGGGGATCATCGAGCGCTTCCGCGCGGTGGAAACGCCGCGAGAGATCCCGCACGCCGCGATCTGGGAGATCGAGCAGGGCGAGGACGGCGAAGACCATGAGTGAAGCGCGCCCGTCGATGCCGGGCGATTTCTGGCCGAGTTCGGGGTTCCCGCTGCTGCGCCGCGACGCGAGCGGCAATCTGCAGATCAGCGACGATTTTCTGCGCGCCTACCTCGCCCGGCCGGAGATGCGCCCGGTGGCGGAATCCTGTGCCGCCGAGATCGCGCTCCATCGCGCGCTCCTGGCCGCGCCGCGCCAGAGCGTCGACGAGGCACGGCTCGCGACATTCGCCGATGCCGACGCGCGCGACAACTACCGCCACCTGCTGCGCTTTCGCGACCGCTTGCTGGCGAGCCCATCGCTCGAGGCCTGCTACCTTGCGCTGTTCCGCGCCGACTCTATCGACATTCCGCCGCTCTTCATCGATCACCTCGCGCATGTGATCCTGCGCAACATTCTCGACGGCTCGACCGACCCGCTGCGGCTGCGGGCGGCGGAGCTGCTGTTCCGCAGCCAGAAGGTGACGCTCGAGGACGGCGCCGTCATGCTCGCCGACGAGGAGACGGTGGAAATGTACGCCGCCACCGGCGGCTTCGGCTCGCTCGGCCGGCTGCTCGCCGAGAACCAGACGCCGATGCGGAGCGTCAGCCTCGACGTGCTCGACGAGGCGAAGGCGGCTCTCTACTGGGAGCGCAGCGACCGCTTCGACACCGTGCTCGATCTGAGCTTCGGCCGGCCCGGGCTCGACGCGCTCTGCCGTGTGCTGGAGGCGTGGATCGCGCATCTCCTCGGCGTCGCCGTGCGCATCGAGCCGGTGCAGGCGATCCGCGACGAGCGCTGGTCCTGGCATGTCGGGCTCGACGGCGAGGCGACGGCGATCCTCAACGAGCTCTATCGCGGCGGAGAGGTCCCGGAGGAGCGGCTCGGCCGGCTGCTGGCGCTGTTCCGGCTGAGCTTCGCCGATGCGGCGCCGATGCTGCCGGAAGTGGCCGGCCGGCCGGTCTATCTCGGGCTCGCCATGAGCGCCGACCGGCGGCTGCGCATGAAGCCGCAGAACCTCGTCACCAACCTGCCGCTGGCGAAATCGGTGTGAGGCAGAGCGTGGCCCGCGGCACGAGAGACGGCGCCTTCCTCGACCGGCCGATGGCGCGGCTGTGCGCGATCGCCGTGTTCGTCCTCTGCGGCGCGGCGCTGGTCTACATCCACCGCAACGAGCTCTGGCCCGGACCGAAAGTCGAGGCCAGCGGCGCTGACCCGATCGCCCTCTGCATGCGCGATCGGCTCGCGGTGATCGACGGCCAGCTGCGCGACGGCGTGCTCAAGCCCGAGCAGGCCGATCTGTTCCGCACGCGGGTCGACGCTCTCTGCCAGGCGCAGAACCGGCGCAGCGGACCCGAAGGCTTGCCGCCGGGCATGGCGCCGCCGCCGCTGCCGACCCGGTAAGCTCGATCTCAGCTGCTCTCGTCCGAC
>DASWFH010000122.1:0-1705 GCA_036394355.1 Allostellaceae bacterium
TTGCGTGCGTTGCAGGCGAAGGCGAACGCGCTGTCGGCCAAGGTGAAGATCAATCCGCCATGGCAGATGTCATGGCCGTTGATCATGTCGTCGCGCACGGTCATGCGCATCTTGGCATGCCCCGGGCGGACCTCCTCCAGCACCATGCCCAGCGAGCGGGACGCGTTGTCCCCGTCGTACATGGCGCGCCCGACCGCCTGCGCGAGGCGCTCCGCAGCCTTCTCGCTCATCAGCGGCCGTTGAACCTGGCCGGCCGCTTCTCGAGAAAGGCGGCGACGCCTTCGCGGAAATCCTCGGACCGGGCGGCGGCGCGCTGCAGGTCGCGCTCGACATCGAGCTGCGCGTCGAGGCCGTTCTCGAGCGAGCGGTTGAGCGCCTGCTTGATGAGGCCGAGGCCGATCGTCGGGCCCTGCGCCAGCTTCCGGGCGAGCCCGCGCGCCTCCTCCATCAGCTTGTCGTCGTCGACCACCTTCCAGATGAGGCCCCATTCCGCGGCCTTCTCCGCCGATAGCGGCTCGCCCAGCATCGCCATGCCCAGGGCGCGGGCCGAGCCGGCCAGCCGCGGCAGGAACCACGTGCCGCCGGCATCGGGCACCAGGCCGAGCCGGCAGAAGGCCTGCAGGAAGCTGGCTTGGCGCGCGGCGATGACGATATCGCAGGCGAAGGCGATGTTGGCCCCGGCGCCCGCGGCCGGACCGTTGACGGCGGCGACGATCGGCTTCTCGAGCGACCGGAGCCGGCGTATCAGCGGGTTGTAGTAGCGCTCGAGCGCCGCGCCGGCATCGAAATCGCCGGTGGCGCCGGCATCGCGGAGGTTGAGGTCCTGTCCGGCGCAGAAGCCGCGGCCCGCGCCGGTGATGAGCAGCGCGCGGATGCCGGCATCGCTCTCGACCGTGCCGATGACCGCGGCGACCTCCTCATGCATGCGCTCATTGAAGCTGTTGAGCCGGTCGGGGCGGCTCAGGGTCAGCGTGGCCACTCCCTCGCTCGCCTCGAAGACGATCGTTTCCCACGCCATCGCGCGCCTCCTCGCTGCCCCGCGAGCGTCCTACACTCGTTCCGGGGCGTCAAGGCGAGCGCTGCGCCGCGCGGCCGAGACGAGCTGCGGTGTCAATTTTCTGACATGGCAGCGGCGCGCACCTGTTCGCGCGAATGCTGCGAAGAAATCTGTTTTCGTTACGAACTATTTGTTGTTCACTCCCCCACTGGTGCACTGCATCGCGCATATGACCCTAACGGACTATCGTCCAACAGTAATCGCTCTCCGTGCTGTGGTGGCCGCGAGGAGGACGCAATCGGTGGGGCAGGGATGACCTACAGCATCCTGGTGGTGGAAGACGAGGACGATGTCAGGGACTTGGTTTCCGCTTCGCTGCGCCATCGCGGCTTCTCGGTGCTGTCCGTGCCCAATGCCGAGGTCGCCCTGCAGATTCTCGGCGAGCAGGTGAAATTCGACCTGCTGTTCACCGATATCGTCATGCCCGGTCTCATCGACGGCTTCGAGCTCGCGGATCGCGCCAAGCGCCTGCAGCCGGATCTCAAGGTGCTCTACGCCACCGGCTTCGCGCATGTGTCGCGCCGCCCGCCTGAGAAATTGCACGGCAAGCTCATCCACAAGCCCTATCGCGCCGACGATCTCGCCAGCGCGGTGCGCCAAACGCTCGAGGGCGCAGCCTAGTCCCGGCATCGGGCGCAACCAGACGGC
>DASWFH010000123.1:0-5528 GCA_036394355.1 Allostellaceae bacterium
CGAGCCGCTGACCGGCCTCGACAGCGACGCCGTCGCCGACCTCGCCGCGGCGATCGCCGCCCAACGCGCCCAGGGCGGCCTGGTCGTGTTCTCGACGCATGCCGCGTTGCCGCTCGACGGCGCCGAAACGCTGTCGCTCACCGAGTATGCGGCGAGGGCTGCATGACCGCTCGCGCTTCCTTCGACAGGTTCAGGGTGTCCTTCGACGGGCTCAGGAGACTTTCTCAATGGCATCTACCAGATGCCATTCTCGGTTTCCCTCGTCCTGACTCTGTCGAAGGACGCAAGGATGTAGATGCAGCGAAGGCCATCCCATGACCGCGTTCCGCCTGCTCGTGCTGCGCGATCTGCGCCTCGCTTTGCGGCAGGGCGGCGATGCGGCGATGGTGGTGGCGTTCTTCGTGCTCACCGTGATCCTCTTTCCGTTCGGCGTCGGGCCCGAGGCGGAGCTGCTGGCGCGCATCGCCGCCGGCATCCTCTGGGTGACGGCGCTGCTGGCGGCGCTGTTGTCGCTGGAGCGGCTGTTCCAGGCGGATTGGGAGGATGGCAGCCTCGAGGCGCTGGCGTTGATGCCGCTGCCGCTGGAGGCGCAGGTGCTGGCGAAATGCCTGGCGCATTGGCTCGTCGCCGGTCTGCCGCTGATCGTCATCGCGCCGCTGCTGGCGCTGCTCCTCCATCTCGACCGCGCGGGCTATCCGGCGCTGCTGCTGAGCCTGCTGCTGGGCACGCCGAGCTTGAGCCTCATCGGCGCGGTGGGCGCGGCGCTCAGCCTCGGCGCGCGGCGCGGCGGCGTGCTGCTGTCGCTGCTGGTGCTGCCGCTCTACATTCCCGTGCTGATCTTCGGCGTCGCTGCAATCGAGGCCGCGATCGGCGGTTTCGGCGCCCGCCCACATCTGCTGCTGCTGGGCGCGCTTCTGGCCGGTGCGCTGGTGCTGACGCCCATCGCCGCGGCGGCGGCGCTGCGCCAGGCGCTGGAATAGGGTTCTTGCAGCGCTGGATCGAGTCACTGCGTCCTTCGAGACGGCCGCTGACGCGGCCTCCTCGGGAAGAGGCATGTTTCTTTGTGCCATAAACAATCTACCTCATGCTGAGGAGTGGTCCGGAGGACCGCGTCTCGAAGCACGCATGCTGTACATGCCGTTGGCCTTTGGACTAGAACCGCCTCATGCAGCGCTTCGCCAACCCGGCTCGATTCATGCGCCTCTCGGCGGCGCTCCTGCCGTGGTCGGGCGCAGCCACGGCGTTTCTGCTCGCCGCCGGCCTCTATCTCGGGCTCTTCGTCGCGCCGCCCGACTACCAGCAGGGCGAGGCGGTACGCATCATGTTCGTGCATGTGCCGGCAGCGTGGATGGCGAGCTTCGTCTATGCGCTGATCGCGCTGGCTTCCGCCGTCGCGCTGATCTGGCGCCATCCGCTCGCCGACATCGCTGCGCAGAGCGCGGCGCCGCTTGGCGCCGGCTTCACCCTGCTATGCCTCGTCACCGGCTCGTTGTGGGGCGAGCCGATGTGGGGCACCTGGTGGGTGTGGGATGCGCGGCTCACCTCGGTGCTGGTGCTGTTCTTCCTCTATCTCGGCTATATCGCGCTGGTGAACGCCTTCGACGAGCCGACGCGCGGCGCGCGCGCCGGCGCCATCCTGGCGCTGGTCGGCATCGTCAACCTGCCGATCATCAAATTCTCGGTCGACTGGTGGAACACGCTGCACCAGCCGGCAAGCGTGTTCCGCCTGGGCGGGCCGACCATCGACGCGTCGATGCTGTGGCCGCTGCTGACCTTGGCGCTGGGCTTCACAGTGTTCTTCGTCACCGTGCTGCTGATCCGCATGCGCACCGCGCTCATCGCGGCGAAGGTCCGCGCGCTGCGCCTCGCCGAGGTCGAGCGCGAGGCGCATAAAGCCACGCTGCGGCACAGGGCGGTGTCATGAGCGGGCTCGACGCGTTCCTCGCCATGGGCGGCTATGCCGGTTACGTGTGGCCGGCTTATAGCGCCGCGGTCGTCGTGCTCGGCGGCCTGCTGGCGTGGAGCCTCGCCGGCTATCGCCGCGCCCAGCGCGAGCTCAAGGCGTTGCGGCGGATCGCGCCGGGCGCGCGGCGGCCATGACGCGCAAGCGCCGCCGCCTGCTTGCCGTCCTCGCCGGCCTCACCATGCTCGGCGTCGCCACGGCACTGGTGCTCCTCGCTTTCAACGACAATCTCGTCTTCTTCTACAGCCCCAGCGACCTCAAGGCGAAGCACGTCGCCGAAGGCCGCCGCATCCGCATCGGCGGGCTCGTCGCGACGGCGAGCGTGACGCGCGACGGCAAGAGCATCGCCTTCCGCATCACCGATGGCGAGAGCGCGGTGCCCGTGACGTATAGCGGCGTGGTCCCCGATCTCTTCCGCGAGGGACAGGGCGTCGTCGTCGAAGGCAGGCTCGACGGCGCCGGCCTGGTGCGCGCCGACAGCGTGCTCGCCAAGCATGACGAGAACTACATGCCGCGCGAAGTCGTCGACGCGCTCAAGAAAAGCGGGCGCTGGCAGGAAGGTGCGGCGAAGTGAGGAGAGGTCCGTTGCAAGGTGGCCTCTTGAACCATCGTTCGAGCGCGCAGAACCATTTCGTCGTCGTTCCCGCGAAAGCGGGAACCCAGGGCAAGCGACGTGCGGCGGCCCCTGGGTCCCCGCTTTCGCGAGGACGACGGGGATGGCGTGGTCGACGCGGAAGAAGCGGCTCGAGATGATCGTCGAGCTCGGCCATTTCGCGCTCATCCTCGCGCTCATGCTGGCGCTGCTGCAGGCGTCGCTGCCGCTCGTCGGCGCGGCGCGCGGGCATCTCGGCTGGATGGCGGTCGGGCAGAGCACGGCGGTAGCGCAATTCGGACTGGTGGCGCTCGCTTTCGCCGCGCTGGTCAACGCCTACGTCACCTCGGATTTCTCGGTCGCCAACGTCGCCGAGAACAGCCACTCGGCGAAGCCGCTGCTCTACAAGATCACGGGCGTATGGGGGAACCACGAGGGCTCGATGCTCCTCTGGGTGCTGATCCTTAGCCTGTTCGGCGCCGCGGTGGCGTGGTTCGGCGACAACCTGCCGCCGGCGTTGCGGGCGCGCGTCCTCGCGGCACAGGGCATGATCGGCGCGGGCTTCCTGCTGTTCATCCTCTTGACCTCGGACCCGTTCAAGCGGCTCTCGCCGGCGCCGCTCGACGGGCACGGCCTCAACCCGATCCTGCAGGACCCCGGCCTCGCCTTCCACCCGCCGTTCCTCTACCTGGGCTATGTCGGCTTCTCCGTCGCCTTCGCCTTCGCCGTCGCCGCACTCATCGAGGGGCGGGTCGACGCCGCCTGGGCGCGCTGGGTCAGGCCGTGGACGCTCGCTGCCTGGTGCGCGCTCACCATCGGCATCGCCATGGGCAGCTGGTGGGCCTATTACACGCTGGGCTGGGGCGGCTGGTGGTTCTGGGACCCGGTGGAGAACGCGTCCTTCATGCCTTGGCTGGTCGGCACGGCGCTTTTGCACTCCGCGATCGTCGTCGAGAAGCGCGACGCGCTCAAGAGCTGGACCATCCTGCTCGCCATCGTCACCTTCTCGCTGTCGCTGGTCGGCACATTCCTGGTGCGCTCGGGCGTGCTCACCTCGGTGCACGCCTTCGCCGTCGATCCCGCGCGCGGCACGTTCATTTTGTTGCTGCTGCTGGTCGCCATCGGCGGCTCGCTCACGCTCTATGCCGTGCGTGCGCCGGCGCTCAATAGCGGCGGGCTCTTCGCGCCGGTCTCGCGCGAGGGTGCGTTGGTGCTCAACAACCTGCTGCTGACCACCGCCGCCGCCACCGTCTTCCTCGGCACGCTCTACCCGCTGTTCCTCGACGCCGTCGGCGGCCCCAAGCTCTCGGTCGGATTCCCCTTCTTCAACCGCACCTTCGTGCCGCTGATGGTGCCGGCGCTGATCGCCGTCGCTGCCGGTCCGCTGCTCGCGTGGAAGCGCGGCGACCTGCTCGGCGCGCTGCAGCGCCTGTGGCTCGCCTTCGCCGCGGTGATCGCCGTTGCCGCGATTGGGCTCTATCTGACGCGCGGTGGGCCGGTGCTCGCCGTGCTCGGCCTCGCGCTCGCCGTCTGGGTGTGCGTCGGCGCGCTCAGCGAATGGGCGGAGCGGGTGAAGCTGTTCCGCGCGCCGCTGGCGGAGAGCTGGCGGCGCGCACTGGGCCTGCCGCGCGCCACGCATGGCATGACGCTGGCGCATCTCGGCGTCGCCGTGGCGGTCGCGGGCATCGCCGCCTCGGCCTTCGAGAGCGAGCGCATCGAGGTGCTGCATCCCGGCGAGGCGCTGCCGATCGCGTCCTACGTGCTGCATCTCGACGGCGTCGCCAAGGCGGAGGGGCCGAACTTCAGCGCCGACCGCGCCACCATCACCGTGACGCGAGATGGCGAGACCATCGCGGTGATGCATCCGGAGAAGCGCTTCTTCCCGGTGCAGCAGATGCCGACCAGCATGACGGCGATCCACACCAACCTGCTCGCCGATCTCTACGTCGCGCTGGGCGACGGCGACGGCAAAGGCGGCTGGACGGTGCGCGCCTATTGGAAGCCGCTGGTGCCGTGGATCTGGCTCGGCGCCGTGCTCATGGCGCTGGGCGGGCTGGTGAGCCTCAGCGACCGGCGCTGGCGCGTCGGCATCGCCGCCCGCCGCACCCGCCCCGCGCCCGCGGCGCAACCGGCGGCGGAGTGACGCGCGGCACGCGCCTTCGCACGGGGACGGGCATGCCCATCTTCATCGCTTTGCTGCGCAGCGTGAATGTCGGCGGCAATACGCTCAGCATGGAACGGCTGCGCGCCGTGTGCGCCGAGCTCGGCGTCGAGAATGCGCGAACCTACGTGCAGAGCGGCAACCTCGTCTTCGCGGCGCCGGGGTCCGCGGCGCAGTGGGCGACAGCGCTCGAACGGAAACTCGCCGGCGAATCCCGCCTCGTCGTCTCGGTCGTCGTGAGAACCGCTGCGGCGATGGGGCAGATCGTCGCCGGCAATCCCTTTCTCAAGGAGAAGGGCATCGACCCGGCCAAGCTGCATGTCACCGTCCTGCAGCAAGCGCCGCCGAAGACCGCGCTGAAGATGTTCGACTCCCTGAACGGCGGCGCCGACCGATCGAAGCTTGTCGGCGAGGAGATCTATCTCCACTGCCCCAACGGCTACGGCCGGACCAACCTGTCCAACAACGCCCTTGAGAAAGTGCTTGGGGTCCGTGCGACGACGCGCAATTGGAACACGGTAAACAAGCTCTACCAGATGTCCGCGGAGTGATCTTTGCTGCCGGCTGGGGATTTGCCCTCAGGCAGTGCCGGCCCACACGCTGCTTGCCATATTAATAACCGACTGGTAAGTTATTTTAATGCCGAAGTCCCGCGCTGTCCTTTCGACCCGCTGGCGCCGCCGCAAGGAGGCGCGGCCGGGGGAGATTCTCGATGCGGCGCTCGCCTGCTTTGCCGAGCACGGCTTCGCGGCGACGCGGCTCGACGCGGTGGCGAAGCGCGCCGGCATCACCAAGGGCACGCTCTACCTCTA
>DASWFH010000124.1:0-2396 GCA_036394355.1 Allostellaceae bacterium
GAATTTCGGGCCGCAGCATCCGGCGGCGCATGGCGTGCTGCGCCTCGTGCTGGAGCTCGACGGCGAGGTGGTCGAGCGCGCCGATCCGCATATCGGCCTGCTCCACCGCGGCACCGAGAAGCTCATCGAGTACAAGACCTATCTCCAAGCGGTGCCGTATTTCGACCGGCTCGACTACGTCTCGCCGATGTGCATGGAGCATAGTTTCGCGCTCGCGGTGGAGAAGCTCATGGGCATCGAGCCGCCGCCGCGCGCCCAGTACATCCGCGTGCTCTTCGCCGAAATCACGCGCATCCTGAACCACCTGCTGAACCTCACCACCTTCGCGCTCGATGTCGGCGCCATCACGCCGCTCCTCTGGGCGTTCGAGGAGCGCGAGAAGCTGATGGAGTTCTACGAGCGCGTGAGCGGCGCGCGCCTCCACGCCGCCTATTTCCGGCCGGGCGGCGTGCACGCGGACCTGCCGGCCGGGCTGGCGGACGACATTCGCGGCTGGGCCGCGCAATTCCAGGCGCGCGTCGACGATCTCGAGCATCTCCTCACCGAGAACCGCATCTTCAAGCAGCGCACGGTCGATATCGGCATCATCAGCGCGGCCGATGCGATCGATTGGGGCTTGACCGGGCCCATGCTGCGCGCCTCGGGCGTCGCCTGGGATCTGCGCAAGGCGCAGCCCTACGACGTCTATGAGACCATGGACTTCGACATCCCTATCGGCAGGAACGGCGATTGCTGGGATCGCTATCTCGTGCGCATGGAGGAAATGCGGCAATCGCTGCGCATCATCAACCAGGCGCTCGACCAGATGCCCAGCGGGCCGATCAAGGTCAACGACCGCAAGGTCGCGCCGCCGCCGCGCGCCGAGATGAAGAACTCGATGGAAGCCTTGATCCACCACTTCAAGCTCTATACCGAGGGCTATCACGTGCCGCCCGGCGAGACCTACACCGCGACCGAGGCGCCCAAGGGCGAATTCGGCGTCTATGTCGTCGCCGACGGGACGAACCGGCCCTACCGCTGCAAGCTGCGCTCGCCGGACTTCGCCTTCCTGCAGAGCACCGATTTCATCGGCCGAGGGCACATGCTCGCCGATGTCGTCGCCATCATCGGCTCGATGGACATCGTCTTCGGGAGCATCGACCGATGAGCGGTCCGGCCGACAACAGCCGGGTCGAGCAGCCGCTGACCTTCGTCTTCACGCCGGAGAACCTCGCCAAGGCCAAGGCGCACATCGCCAAGTACCCGCCGGGGCGGCAGGCGAGCGCGGTGCTGCCGCTGCTCGACCTGGCGCAGCGCCAGCACGGCAACTGGCTGCCGCGTGCGGCGATGGACTATGTCGCGGACATGCTGGGCATGCCGCATATCCGCGTCTACGAGGTCGGGACCTTCTACTCGATGCTCAACCTGCGTCCGGTAGGCAAGCATTTCTTCCAGATCTGCACGACGACGCCGTGCTGGCTCGGGGGTTCGAGCGAGGTCGTGCAGGTCTGCGAGAAGCGGCTCGGCATCACCGTCGGCGAGACCACACCCGACGGCCAGTTCACGTTGA
The DNA here is from genome assembly GCA_036394355.1 of Allostellaceae bacterium. Taxonomy (GTDB): domain Bacteria; phylum Pseudomonadota; class Alphaproteobacteria; order ATCC43930; family CGMCC-115725; genus DAHUYF01. The sequence goes on from DASWFH010000124.1 coordinate 1,550, forward strand.
CCGAGGTCGAGTGCCTCGGCGCCTGCGTCAACGCCCCGGTCATCCAGGTGAACGACGATTTCTACGAGGACCTCGACGGGCCCGCGACCGAACGGCTCATCGAGGCGCTGCGACGCGGCGAGAAGCCGCCGCCCGGCTCGGCGCGCCAGCGCCAGACCTCGGCGCCCGAAGGCGGGCCGCTCACGCTCAAGGACCTCTCCTTCGCGGGACCGAAGCCATAATGCTCAGCGACAAGGACCGGATCTTCACGAACCTCTACGGCCTCCATGACTGGCGGCTGCCCGGCGCCCGCGCGCGCGGCGACTGGGAGGGCACCAAGGAAATCATCCTCAAGGGCCGCGACTGGATCACCGCCGAGGTGAAGAACTCGGGCCTGCGCGGCCGCGGGGGCGCGGGATTCCCGACCGGGGTCAAATGGTCCTTCATGCCGAAGGAGAGCTCCCGGCCGTCCTATCTCGTCGTCAACGCGGACGAGTCCGAGCCCGGCACCTGCAAGGATCGCGACATCATCCGCCACGACCCGCACAAGCTGGTCGAAGGCTGCCTCCTCGCCAGCGTCGGCATGGCCGTGCATGTCTGCTACATCTATATCCGCGGCGAGTTCTACAACGAGGCGCAGCGCCTCCAGGCGGCGATCGACGAGGCCTATGAAGCCGGCCTCGTCGGCAAGAATGCTTGCGGCTCGGGCTACGATTTCGAACTCTACCTCCATCGCGGCGCCGGCGCCTATATCTGCGGCGAGGAGACGGCGCTGCTCGAGAGCCTCGAGGGCAAGAAGGGCCAGCCGCGCCTGAAGCCGCCTTTCCCGGCGGCGGTCGGGCTCTATGGCTGCCCGACGACGGTGAAC
>DASWFH010000125.1:0-4689 GCA_036394355.1 Allostellaceae bacterium
GCTGGTGACGCCGCCGGCATCGAGGACCACGATCTCGCCGTCGAGCACCGCGGTGTCGACCGGCAGGGCGAGCAGCGCCGCGCGCAGTTCGGGCAACCGGGCGGTCCAGTCCTGGCCGCGGCGCGTGATCAGGTTGGCGCGCCGCTTGGGGGCGATCCGGCCGAGCAGCCGATAGCCGTCGAGCTTGATCTCGTGCAGCCACTCGTCGCCGCGCGGCGCGTCCTCCGCCGCGCTTGCGAGCTGCGGCGCGAGTCGCGGCGCCGATTTGGCGCGCTTGGCGCCGGGCAAATGCGAGGGATCGAACGCAGGCGGCGACGTCTCACGCTGCTTCGCGCCGGCGTTCCTGGGCTTCGGCTTCGCCCGCTCCTTGGTGACCTCGCCCTGCTTCGAGCTCCACACGCGATCGGCCTCCTGGGCGATCGCCGCCATGTCGCGGCCGGTGCTGGCGCTCAACGTCTCCTGCACGACGACGGCGTCGTCGCTGCCGGGCACGGCGTCCTTGTCGCGCTCCTTGATCAGCAGCCAGTTGTCGCCCTTGTCGCCCTCGCGCCGGCCTTTCATGCGGACCAGCGCCCAGGCGCCATGCAGCTTGGCGCCGTGCAGCGTGAATTTGAGATGGCCTTTGGCGTAGGACTGGGCGGCATCGCCGATCGGCTCCCACCAGCCGCGGTCCCACAGCATGACGGTGCCGCCGCCATATTCGCCGGCGGGAATGACGCCCTCGAACTCGCCATATTCGATGGGATGGTCCTCGACATGGACGGCGAGGCGCTTGGCCTGGGGATCGAGGCTCGGCCCCTTCGGCACCGCCCAGCTCTTGAGGACGCCGTCGAGCTCGAGGCGGAAATCGTAATGCATGCGACGCGCCGCGTGCGCCTGGATGAGGTAGCCGAGCTTCTTCTGCCTGCGGCTGCGGCGCTCCGATCCGGCCGGCTCGGGGGTCCGGCTGAAGTCGCGCTTGCGCTGATATTCGCGCAGACCCATCAAAAGCTAGCTCCCCGGCGTCGCATCGCCATACCTTAATGCATTCTTTAGGCGAGGCTGCGTAAAGGAAGCGCGGACCGGCGGCAAGCCTCGCCGCCGCCCGGCCGCCGTACCGCCCGCAAGGCTGTGGCGCGACGGACGGCATCGGTCTATCCTGCTGCGCGAAAGGACACTCCATGGCGGCCCCGAGATCGAGTTGGAAAGGGTATTTGAGGGTAAGCCTCGTCTCCTGCCCGGTGCGGCTCTACCCGGCGTCGAGCAGCGCCGAGAAGATCTCCTTCAACAACCTGGCGCCGGGCTCCATGGCGCGCATCTCCATGGTGCCGACCGACCCGACCACGGGAAAAGCGGTGCCGCGCGAGGAGCTGCTGAAGGGCTACGAGTTCGAGAAAGGGCGCTACGTCATCGTCTCCGACGAGGAGATGGACAAGATCCAGGTCGAGAGCAACCGCGTCATCGACGTGACGCAGTTCGTCGACGACGACCAGATCGACCCGCTCTACCTCGACAGCCCCTATTGGCTGGCGCCCGACGGCAAGATGGCGAACGAGACCTTCCGCGTCATCGTCGAAGCCATGAAGCGCGAGAGCAAAGCCGGCATCGGCCGCCTCGTGCTGTCGTCGCGCGAGCGTGCGGTCCTGCTCAGCCCGCGCGGCAAGGGCATCATGATCCGCACGCTGCGCGCGGCCGAGGAAGTGCGCCGCGAGGAACCCTATTTCGAGGACATCGAGGAAGGGCCGCTCGACGAATCCGCCGTGGCGCTGGCGCAGCAGATCGTCAACCAGAAGAGCAGTGCGTTCGATCCAAAGCTCTTCGCCGACCGCTATCAGGCGGCGCTGGGCGAGCTCATCAAGGCGAAGCTCAAGGGCGAGCAGATCGTCACCACCGAGGTGGCGGAGCCGGCGCCGGTCATCGACCTCATGGCCGCCCTGAAGAAGTCGCTGGAGACGATGAAGCCGCCGGCCACGAGCAAGCCGACGCGCGGGCGCGAGCCCGGTGCCGCCGCCGAGGAGAAGAAGGCGCCGGCACGCGGCAAGCAGAAGGGATCGAGCCGCAAAGCGGGTTGATATGGCTGGGTTGCGCTTCGAGGGCAGCAGCTTTTTCGTCGCCGGCCGCTTCGAGCGGCTGCCGAAAAGCCGTGTCGAACGCGAGCTCGCCGGCCGCGGCGCCAAGCTGCATCGCCGTCTCAACCGCCACACCGACTTTGCCGTGGTCACGCACGAAGCCGCCGGCCGCATTGCCTCGCCGGCGTTCGCCGCCTTGCGCGCGATGGAGCCGCAGCACTGCCTCAGCGAGGAGACGTTCCTGCGCGCGCTCGGGCTCGTGCCGGCGCTCCAGGGAAAGGACATCGAGGAAGCTCGTCTCCTGAGCCTTACCGGCCTCGCGCGCGAGGAGGTTCGCCTCCTGGCGCTGTTCGATGTCCTCACCCCCGCCGGCGGACAGTTCGGCTTCAACGACCTCAAGGTCGCGCAGCATGTCGCCAATTTGCGGCGGCGCGGCGTCTCGCTGGAAATGGTGCTGATCGCCGCGACCGAGCTCCGTCGCCGGCGGCGCGGCGGCGGCGGGCGCGATCTGACCCGGCTCGACATCGCCCCATCGGGCGAGCTGATGATGCGCATCGGCGACGTGCTGGCGGAGCTCGACGGACAGATGCGCTTCGCCTGGGTGCAGCCCCCGCCCGATCCCGACGCGCTGTTCGAGGCGGCGGAAGAGGCGGAGAGCTCGGGCGCGCTGCTGCTGGCGGAGCGCCTCTATTATGCCTGTCTCAGCGCCTCGCCGCGCGACCCCGTCATCCGCTTCAACATCGGCAATGTGCTCCGCGACCTCGGCCGGGTCGCCGAGGCCAAGGCGCATTATCTCGCGGCGGTCGATGCCGAGCCCGATTTTGCCGAAGCGCATTTCAACCTCGGCCATCTCGCCATGAGCGGCGGCCACAACAAAGAGGCGATCGCCCATCTCGAACGCGCCGTGCTCGCCGAGCCGGATTATGCCGACCCGCTCTACAATCTCGCCGCGCTCTACATCCGGACGGACCGCATCCGCGACGCCGTTCCCGTGCTGGAGCGCTACATCCGCCTCGATGCGGATTCGAAATGGGCGCACGAGGCGCGTAAACTACTACTCGCCTGCCGCACCGTCCTGATGCCCGAACGCCGGGCCAACGACCACGCCGCCGCGCGGCGCACCGTGGCCAACGCCGGCGCGGAACATTTGGTGACGCCGCTCCGCTAGTCGCAGATCTCGCGGGCCGGCTTGCGCTAGGTGTCGAAGCCAAGCACGTTGTTCAGCCTGACGTGAGGCGGGAGGCCGCCGAGTGCTGAGTGTGGTGGCTGGCTGTGCAGGCCGAAGTGCTCGCCTTCCCAGAGAACATGAGCACCGCCGTCGGTGGCCGCCGACCCGAAGAGCGGGGCCGTGTCCGCCGATATCGAGGCCGCTCAATAGGTGCGCGCAGTTCACACGTCTGCTAACCTGTTTTCATGATAGAGACGATTGAACAAATTCGGGCGCTGCTGGGGCAGCTTGAAAGTACGGCGGCTCAAGCCAACAAGGCAATTGAGTTCCGCGCACTATCCGGTTTGGAACTCCCGGATATAATCTGCGACGTAGTCGACCTACTGATGCCAGAACTGAGGCCGTATGAGGTGTCGTTCTACATTTACCTCCTGAGGCACTCGATCGTCGCAAATGGAACGCCTTATGTCCGGGTGAGCCGACGAGGAATGCAATCTGGTGTAATGAGATCAGCCTACGCTTCAGGCAGCGGTGAAACGAGTTTCGCAGCTGTGCGGGACGGGATGACGGCCTTGGAATCCGTGGGCGCCATCCGACAAGAAGGCGAGGCAAACAGAGAGGGTACGCTTTATCGGGTGCTACTTCCCGAGGAAATTGAGGTCTGTCAGCGCCGTCGCGCCGAGCAATCCAAGCGCTCGACGGCCCCGGCGACCGTGGACGAGGCGGATTTCTACAACATTCGTGAAAACCGGCTGAAGATATACGAACGCGACAACTACCATTGTACCTACTGCAACAAGCAACTCACCCGCTTCACCGCAACGCTGGACCATATCACGCCGGTTAGCGCAGGTGGCGACAACAGCGCGGAGAACCTCAAGACGGCGTGCTTGCAGTGCAACTCCCGTAAGACGGCGCGCCCTCTGGGTGACTTCCTCGCGGAAACGGATTTGACCTACACCCGCGCGTCCTCGCCGATCGCGAAATAACGGTTCTTCGCCGAGGTCTGGCTCTCGTAGATGGAGCCCTGGCGCAGCGCGGGCGGCAGCGGCATGCGCACGGGAACTTGGGTCAGCCGCGGCGCGATCGTCGGCTCGCCCGCGACGAGGCGCGCGTTGAAGTCGTCGACGCTCTTGATGCCCATCAGCGGCCAAGCGTCGGCGGCGGAATACTCGTAGAGCAGCAGCTGCCGCGGCCGCTGCGAAATGTTCTGCGCCGAGCCGTGCACGAGCCTGACGTGATGGAAGCTCATCGAGCCCGCCGGCGCCGTGAGCGGGACGGCCCGCGAGAAATCGAGCGCGACGCGCATCGGATCCATCGCGCCGACGAAATAGCCGTCGAGGTGATGGTCGTGGACCGGTCCCCTATGACTGCCCGGCAGCACCAGCAGCGGCCCGTTCTCCGTCAGCATGTCGTCGAGCATGACCCCGACGGCGAGGATGTCGTCATTGGTGTGCGGATAGAACGCCCAGT
>DASWFH010000126.1:0-3693 GCA_036394355.1 Allostellaceae bacterium
AGCAACATCGAACTGCACAGGATGAGCCCGGCCAATATCGCGCCGCGCCGCGTCACGAATGCCAGCGCCGTCCAGTAAGTCAAAAGCACCGCGCCAATCGCGCCGACCAGCGACGGGATGCGGTAGAGCCAAATGCGAAGCTGCGCGCGCGGCAAGCCCAGGGCGGAAGCGGTTTTGACGGCTAATGCCTGCAACCAGTACACGCCGACCGGTTTCTTGTAACGGACGTCATCCTGGAAACGGATATCGACGAAATCGCCGGTCTCGACCATTTGTTTTGTCGCCTGCGCGAAGCGCGCCTCGTCGCGGTCGATCGGCGGGATGTTGAAAAATCCCGGCAGGAACAACAGCAGCCCGCACAGGGTGAGCAACGCGACCGCACGAACATGGCTGCCGGTGACAAAATCGAGCAGTCCGACAAGCCGGCTACCCGGATTTACCCGGTGCGTCGGCTCGCGCGGCTCTCCAAATCGGGGGCGGGCGTAGGTCTCGGCCATCGGTTCCGCATACGCCGAAACCGCTATTCCGACAACCGCTTACCTTATTGAATTCTGATGACAACTGTGTCCGCAGCGCCGGTAGCGTCGATCACGGTCAATCGGGCAAAGCCAGGACCGGGCGGCTCGACCAGGCGCTGGCGCCGCCCGTCGATTTCACCCACCGCGACGCCGTTCACCAGCATGGTCATCGGCAGCACGCCGCCGGCGACTTTCACCGGCATCGCGGAGAATTGCGCGCCGCCTGAGCGGTCGACGTCGATTCGCGAGCCGTTCAAGGGGAACTGGATCTGCGGCGCCCGCTCGCCGCCGGCCCGAACCAGTTCCCCCACCGGGCGAAATCGCCGCAGCGGTAGCGGAAGCTTTGCGTTGCTCGCCACCAACGCGCCTTTCGGCGGCTTCGGCAGGGTGGCTGGCAGCTTTCCAGTGCGGGCGAAGGCATCGAACAGGATTGGCGCGGCAGCGGTGCGGCCGACAAGACCTGGTACCGGCACACCGTCGGGACGTCCAACCCAGACCCCGATAGTGATGCGGCCATCAAAGCCGACCGACCAGGCATCCCGATAGCCATAGCTGGTGCCGGTCTTGAACGCGATCCGGTTGCGGGCCGCGTTCTCCGGCGGCGGCGTACCGATCAGCACGTTGCCGACCTGCCAGGCCGCGACCTGATCCATCAGCCGCAAGGAATCGCGCTGGTCGTCTTTCTTGATCATGATCTCACGCAGCGGCCGCGTGTTGCCGAGCCGCGCCAGCCCGGAATAGAGCTGCACGAGGTCCTGCAGCGTGACACCGACGCCGCCGAGACCCATCGCAAGGCCAGGCGCTTCGTCCTTCGGCAGCACCAGATTAGCCCCTGCCTGTTTCAATCGCGACGACAGTCGGCTTGAGCCGACGCGATCGAGCAGCGCGATCGCCGGCACGTTCAGCGAAAGTTGCAGCGCCTTGCGCACCGGCACCGTTCCCTGAAACGTCATGTCGAAATTCTCCGGCGCGTACGAGCCAAAGCGGATCGGCCGATCGTCGATCAGGCTTTCCGGATGCACAAAGCCGTCCTCGAACGCGAGACCATAGATGAACGGTTTTAAGGTCGATCCCGGCGAGCGCACCGCACGAGTCATGTCCACCTGCCCGGCGCGCCGCTGGTCGAAATATTCGGGCGACCCGACCCGCGCCAACACGTCGCCGCTCTCATTGTCGAGGGCAAGAATGGCGACCGAAATCTCCGGACCCAACGCGATGGCGCGGTCGCGCGCCAATGCTTCGAGCGCTTTCTGCAGGCTTGCGTCCAGCGTCAGGTGGATTACGGGCGCGTCCTTTACGGTGGCGATGGCTTGATCGGAGGAATGCGGCGCGAGGATCGGCATCGGCCGGCGCAGCCCCGGCACCAGCGCTGCCTTCGCCTGGATGGCGTCGTCGCGCGATACAAGTCCCTCTTCGACCATGCGGTCGAGCACGCGATCGCGCGCCGCCCGCGCTTCGTCAGGGTAGCGATCAAGCCTGCGCCTTTCCGGCGATTGCGGCAACGCCACCAGGAGCGCTGCTTCCGCGAGCGACAATCGCTTCGGCTCTTTGCCGAAATAGGCGATCGACGCGGCGCGAATGCCTTCGAGATTGCCGCCATACGGCGCCAGCGCCAGATAAAGATAGAGAATCTGGTCTTTTGTCAGTTGCCGCTCGATCTCGAGCGCGCGCACGATCTGCCGCAGTTTGGCGTAAACCGACCGCTCGCGCCGCGGCTCCATCAGCCGCGCCAGTTGCATGGTGATGGTCGAGCCGCCGGACACGATGTGCCCGCGGGTCACGAGCTGAAAGGCCGCGCGGCTCAAGGCAATGGGATCGACGCCTGAGTGATTGCGGAAGCGCCGGTCCTCATACGCCAGCAGCAGCTTTAGGTAGCTGGGATCGACGCCGGTTTTGGCATCGACCGGCAGCCGCCAACGGCCGTCGGATATGGCATAGGCGCGCAACAGTTTTCCGTTGCGGTCGACGATCGTGGTGGAGACTTCCTGTGCCTGCTCCAGCGGCAATGGCCCGAGGGAGACGACCCAGGCGGCAAAGGCGCCGGAGATGGCGAGGATAGCGAGGGCTACGGCAGCTAAGAAAAAAACGCGCCGTCTACCAACACCGTCATGGCCGGGCTTGTCCCGGCCGTCCACGTCTTCCTGGGTGGATGGAACAGACGTGGATGCCCGGGACAAGCCCGGGCATGACGAAGAACTGTTGGTCCCCATCGCGCTCATTTCGCCGGACGCACCTCGACTGATCCGGTGCCGGTGCGGCCGTAGCGCGAGGGGTTGTACATGTCCTCGACATACGCCTGCGGCAGCACATATTTGCCGGGCGATACCGCGCGCACCACATAGGCCACCGTAAACACCGCCTTGGCGTCGGCAGCGCGGTCGATGGCGGCGGTGAAGCGATCGTCACGGAATTCGGTGTTTTCCGGCTCCTCGCCATCCTCGATCCAGTCCAGCGTGCCGGTATCGCCTGATGACACCAGATGCGGATTGTCGATCTCAAAGCCTGCGGGCAGATAATCCGACACCATGATGTGACCGAATTCCGGTTTTGCTTCGGTGATCTTCAGCACGACGGCAAAACGATCGTTCTGTTTTGCCTTCGACACATCGGCCGGTTTGCCGTCGAGCGTGAAATAATTGCGCTCGATCTTGAAGCCGTTGGAGGCTGCGGGCTCCGGCGTGATCGGCGAACCGCTCACCGAGACCACGGCCTGCAGCGGTGCGTCGCCGGTGTTCGTGATCTTGATCGGCTTGCCTTCGATGTCAGCCGACTTGTAGCTGCGGTAGAGCGCGGTCTTGATCGGCGCCCCGTCGAGATCAAGGCTGATGGCTTCCTTCGACAGCGCGCGCGAGGCCAGCACCAGCCAGGCATTTTCCTGCGTCGAGGTGTAAGGCGTAAGGCCCCGCGCAACTTCAACCCGCGCCACCGCCTGCGTCAACGTCGCTCTTGGCGCGTTGCCCTCGCTCGCCAGCGAAACCAGCGCCGCCGCATCGCGCAACGCCGAACCGTAATCGACCCGGCCGAACTCCAGCACCGGTTTTGGCGCGAGACTTTCAAGCGCCGCGGCATAGACCCGCTCCGCTCTTGTCTTGTCGCCGACCAGCGCCAGCGCCGCCGCCAGTTGCGATTTTGCAATCGGCGTCGCCAGATTGCTCAGCTTGGTGTCAGCGAGATA
>DASWFH010000127.1:0-5026 GCA_036394355.1 Allostellaceae bacterium
GAGGGAGCGCAAGCACGCGGCCGTGCTGCAGCCGAGGCTGGTCGCCACCGCGCTGCCCTGCGCTTCGGCAATCGCCAGGCTCGGCAGATGGAGCGCGTAGGCGCCGCTCTCGACGATGGCGCGCTGGAACAGCCCCGCCGCACGGGGCGAGGCGACGTTCGAGAGCGTGCTCAAGCCGCCGGCGGACTCGCCGAACAGCGTCACCCGGTCGCGATCGCCGCCGAAGCGCCCGATGTTCCGCTGCACCCACTCCAGCGCGAATTGCTGGTCCATGAGCCCGTAATTGCCGGAGATGTGCTCAACCGATTCGGCGCTCAGCGCCGGGTGCGCCATGTAGCCCAGGAGCCCGAGGCGATAATTGATGGTGACGACGACGACATCGCCTTGCTCGACCATCCGCACGGGGTTGTAGTCGTCGCTCTCGCCGACGACCAGCGCGCCGCCATGGATCCACACCATCACCGGGTGATCGTCGCGGCCGTCGTCGGGAGTGTAGACGTTGAGGTAAAGGCAATCCTCGCTGACGCTCGCCGCGCCGAAGGGCGAAGCGTTCTGCGCACAATGGCTCGCGAAATGCGTCGCGTCGCGCGGCGCCGACCAGCGCGCATGCGGCTGCGGCGGCCGCCAGCGGAGATCGCCCACCGGCGCTGCCGCATAGGGAATGCCGAGGAATTCGCGCATTGTCGGCGCGGACAGTCCTTTGACCGGCCCGTCATGGGTCATGACGACCGGCGAACCGGCCATCGCGTTGCCCACCGGGCTCATCGCCAAAAGGCAGGCGGCAACCACGCCGAGCGTCCAAGGAGCGCGCCTCGTCGCTCCGGCTTTTAGCTGCAAGATCATGGCCTTCACCTCCCATTTTAAGTGCTTGCTGAAGCAGAAGCGGTCGTTCTTGCATGGGCGCAGGCGCGCGCCGCGCTAGCCGATCTTGTTGGATAAAACTATGAGTGGAGATTCGGCCTTGCGCAATGCCCTCTTTAGGGCGCGCGACCTAATCGGACCGATGCTATCGGTATTCGCTCGCGAGCCGAGCGTATTGCTTCGGAAGGCGCTCGATATAGAGCGCCTCCTCCAGCGTGACGTCGCGCAGATAGCGCGCGGGCGTGCCGGCCCAGAGCTGGCCCTTGGGCACGCGCTTGCCCGGCGTCACCACCGCGCCGGCCGCGACCCAGGCGCCGCTCTCGACCACCGCGCCGTCCATGACGCAGGCCTTCATGCCGATGAAGCTCGAATCCTCGAGCGTGCAGGCCTGGATCAGCGCCATGTGGCCGATGGTGACATGGGCGCCGATGCGCGTCCCTTCCTTGAGCACGCTCGAGACATGCACGACAGTGCCGTCCTGGATGTTGGCGTAGGCGCCGACGCGGATCGGCGCGATATCGCCGCGCAGCACGCAGCCGAACCGGACGTTGCCATTGGCGGCGATCTCGGTGTCGCCGATGATCACCGCCGTCTGCGCGACCCACGCCTCCGGCGCGATGCGCGGCAGCGTGTTGTGGAACGGCAGGATGAGGCCGCCGCTCACGGGAACAGCGGCTCCTGCTCGAGGCCTGTCGTCTCGGCGATGCCGAGCATGACGTTCATGTCCTGCACCGCCTGGCCCGAGGCGCCCTTCACCAGATTGTCGATCGCCGAGACCAGGATGGCGCGGCCGGACAGGCGATCCTGCGCCAGGCCGATATGGCACAAATTCGAGCCGCGCACGTGATGCGTCGCCGGCACGCTCCCTTCGGGCAGCACGCGCACGAAGGCCTCGTTGGCATACGCGTCCTCCAGGACGCGCCGCAAATCGGCCAGCGTCGCGCCCTTGGCATAGCGCACATAGATGGTCGAGAGGATGCCGCGGTTCATCGGCATCAGATGCGGCGTGAAGCTTACCTTGATCGGCCGCCCCGCCGCCGCCGAGAGCCCCTGATCGATCTCGGGCATGTGGCGGTGGCTCGCCACCCCATAGGCGGCGATGCCTTCGGCCACTTCGGCGAACAGGCTGGTCTCCTTGAGCCCGCGTCCGGCGCCGGTGACGCCGGACTTGGCGTCGATGACGATGTCGTCGGCATCGATCACCGCTTTCTTGACCAGCGGCACCAGCGGCAGCAGCGATCCGGTCGGGTAGCAGCCGGGCACGGCGACGAGGCGCGCATTGGCGATGCCGGAGCGATTGACCTCGGTGAGGCCGTAGATGGCCTCACGCTGCAGCTCGAGCGCGCGATGGGCATGGCCGTACCATTGCGCGTAGGCCGCGGGGTCGGCAAGGCGGAAATCGGCGGAGAGATCGAGGATCCGCAAATGCTTCGGCAAGCCGGCAAGGACCTCCTGCGTCGTGCCGTGCGGCAGGCAGCAGAAGACGAGATCGACTTTGCGCCAATCCACGTCGCCGATCGCGACGAGGTCGGGAAGGTTGCGTCGGGCGAGATGCGGGAACACGGCGCCGATCGGCTTGCCGGCCTGGCGGTCGGCGGTCATCGCCACGATCTCGGCGCGCGGGTGATGCGCGAGGATGCGCAGCAGCTCGGCGCCGGTGTAGCCGCTGGCGCCGAGAATGGCGACCCTCACCCGACCCTCTTGCGAAGCCATGACCATCTCCTGCCGCTCGCCCGAGTTGAAAACACACTCGGCGAGGAAAGTCCATCCGGCGCAGAAACTTGGGGAGCGCTGGGCGCCGGCGCAAGCGGGCGCGAAAAGGAACGCCGCGGCGTCAAGCCTCGTTTTTCAGGGGAAACTCAATGGGCGGATTACCGTGCGCGCGCTCAAGATCATTGCTTGGATAGCGGCGGTCATCCTGCTGCTCGTCGTCATTGCCGGCGGCGCGCTGTGGCTCGGCGGCGCCCGCGCCGTAGTCTGGGCCATCGAGCATCCCGTGAGCGGCATGGTCGGCCGCCAGATCCGCATCGACGGCCCCCTCGCCATCCGCTGGGGCGCGCCGACCCGGCTGGTCGCCGAGGATGTGCATGTCGCCAATGCCGACTGGGGCAGCGAGCCCGACATGTTCTCGGCGCGGCGGCTCGAGATCGAGCTCTACGTGGGCACCCTGCTGCGCGGACCGACGCGCATCCCGCTGATCGCGCTCGACGGCGCCAAGCTGCTGCTGGAGACCTCGAAGAAGGGCGAGCGCAACTGGGATTTCGGCGCGAAATCCGCGGCGCCGAAGAAGCGCAGCCAGTTCCCGGACCTGCGGCACTTCGCGGTGACCGATTCGGCCCTCCTCTTCCACAATGGCGAGACGGAAGCCCGGACGGAGCTGGGCTTGGCCACGCTTGACTTCCAGCAACCCGATCCCGCGAGCCCCGTGACGATCGCCGCGGCAGGCACCTTTCAGAAGGCGCCTATCCGCCTCGCCGGCACGGTCGGGCCGATCGCGCAGCTGCGCGATCCGCAGAAGCCCTACCCCGTCAAGTTCGAGGGCGGCGTCGACCAGATCCGGCTCGCCGCCGAAGGCACCGTCGACGAGCCGCTCGATTTCGCCGGCATCAACCTTCGCCTGTCGCTGAGCGGCGCCAAGCTCGACGAGCTCGCGGACATGCTGGGCGTGCCGCTGCCGGAGCTGCCCGATTTCCGCGGCACCGCCGTGCTCGCCGGCGGCAACGGCCGCTTCGAGTTGAAGGCGCTGACCATGCGCACCGGGCACAGCGATCTCGAGGGCGGCGTCGCCATCGACACCAATGCCAAGGTGCCGCAGCTCCAGGCCAATCTTACCTCGACATTCATTGACCTCGCGGATTTCAAGGGCCTCTACGGCGGCGAGCCCGCCGCGTCCTCGGCGCCGCCGAAGCCGCCCGATCCCGGCGACCGCCTCATTCCGGCCACACCGATCTCCGTGCAGAAGCTGCCCGGCGTCAACGCCGAGCTCAATTTCGACGGCACCAACATCAAATCGACCGGCGCGCTGCCGCTCGAGCGCGTGAGCCTCGGCCTCACCCTCAAGGACGGCGAGCTCGAGCTGCGGCGCTTGCGCTTTCACGCCGCCCAGGGCGATGTCGACCTCAGCTTCCACTTCACGCCCTTCACCAAGGACGGCCCGCCGCGCCTCAAGGCCAATGTCAATATCCGGCATGTCGACTTGCATCAGCTCCTGAGCAGCCCGTCGATGCCGGACATCGTCAAGCAGACGGCCGGCGTCGCCGGCGGCTTCATCAAGATCGACACCAGCGGCGTGTCGCTGCGCGAGTTCCTCGCGCGCATGAACGGCGATGCCGGGATCTTCATGGAGAATGGGCAGTTGAGCCAGTTGCTCGAGCAGATCGTGCCGATCAACGTCCTGGGCGCGCTCGGTGTCTATGTGCTCGGCGGCAAGCCGGTGCAGATCAACTGCTTCGTCTCGCGCTTCGACATCAAGCAGGGAATCGCGACGGGCACGACGCTGCTCTTCGATACCGACAACGAAACAGTCGTCGGCGAAGGCAACGTCAACTTCGCCGACGAGACGCTCTACCTGCGGCTCGTCCCCTACAACAAGAAGTTCACCGTGGTGACGCTGCGCTCGCCGGTGGACGTCCGCGGCACCTTGAAGAAACCGCAGTACCACCTCGAGGCGGCAGGCCTCGTCGCGCGGCTGGGTGCGGCCGTCGGGCTCGGCGTGTTGTTTCCGCCCGCGGCGCTGCTGCCGCTGATCGATACCGGGCTCGGCGACAACAACGCCTGCTCCAAGGCCTTTGCCGCGCAGCGCCCACCCGGCAATGCCGAGCCGAAGACCGGTAGCAGCACGCCGCCGGCTGGCACGCAACCGAAGACGAGCCGCAACCCGCCGCCGCGTTGAACGGGCCCGCGCGGCCCTAGCGCTTCGAGAACTGGAAGCTGCGCCGCGCCTTCGCCTTGCCGTATTTCTTGCGCTCGACGACGCGACTGTCGCGCGTCAGGAAGCCGCCGGCCTTGAGCACCGGGCGCAGGTCCGGCTCGTAATAGGTCAGCGCCTTGCTGATGCCGTGGCGCACCGCGCCGGCCTGGCCGGAGAGGCCGCCGCCGACCACGCTGCAGACGACGTCGTACTGGCCGAGCCGGCTGGCGATGACGAAGGGCTGGTTGAGCAGCA